>NZ_JAXOJP010000006.1:0-228128 GCF_036663795.1 Parasphingomonas halimpatiens | reverse complement strand
GTGACGGTGCCCATGCGCAGCCCGAACAGCTTGAGCAGGCCGCGCAACTGGTTCGCCATCGCCTGTCGCGCCTGGATCAGATGCTCGTGGATCTTCAGGCGCGCGCGGTCGATATGCGTCGCCTCCTGCTTGATCCGCACCGCCTTGTACCAGCCCGTACGCGCCAATTGCGCCAGCCCCTCGGCATCGTGCGGGTCGCTCTTGTTGACCCGGGTCGACAACACGCCCTTGGCATGCCGCGCGCAGATGCATGTTACGGGAAAATCGCGCTCTATCAGGCCGTGGTAGAGAAATGCCGACAACGGCCCCGTCTCCAGCACCACCCGCGCAACCCCGCGCGCATGTCGACCAAGCGTCTTTGCCAGCTCGGCGGGATCGGTCGCGCATACCCCACGCCACCTGACCGTCCCGTCCCCATCGACCACGCAGATATGCGTCGTCTTGTCACTCACATCCAATCCAGCATAAATCGACATCGGTCATCCTCCTGCCTTGGAGCACCTGCCAGGCGACTCCGTATCATGCAGGAGAATGGCTACCTCAATTACGCCACGTCCCCGAAATACCCCCGTAATACCCGGCAAAGGAGTGTGTTGGGGGCCGGTGTCCGGTTGGCAAGGCTGTCGTGACGATAGGTGGGCCTCGCAATAGTCGTCCCCCAACTGGGCCCCGGCCTTCGCCGGGGAAGGCAAAGGGGCTGCGACGGGAAGCGAAAGCCGTTCAGGCCGCCAGATCGTAGGGCTTGATGTCGCCGCTGAGATAGAGGTTGCGGGCCTTGGCGCGGCTCAGTTTGCCCGAGCTGGTGCGCGGTAGCGTGCGTGGCGGGATCAGTTCGACGACGCAGTTCATGCCCGTCACCGAGCGCACGCGCTCGCGGATCTCGTCGCGCAGGCGGACGCGCTCGGCCTCGTCGGAGCTGCGGCATTGCACCAGCACCGCAGGGGTTTCCTCGCCGCCGGGGGTGGTGATGGCGAAGGCGGCGATGTCGCCCGCCTTGAAGCCGGGCAGCTGCTCGACCGCCCATTCGATGTCCTGCGGCCAGTGATTGCGGCCGTTGATGATGATCATGTCCTTGGCGCGGCCGACGATATAGACATAGCCATCGCTGAGATAACCCATGTCGCCGGTGTCGAGCCAGCCGTCCTTCATGCACGCCGCGGTCGCTTCGGGGTCGCGGAAATAGCCGACCATCAGCGACGGGCCGGTGCACCACACCTTGCCGATCGCGCGCTCGGGCAGCGGCGTGCCGTCTTCCTCGCGGATTTCGACGCGCATGTCGCGCGCCGGCTTGCCGCAATTGACGATCGCGCGGTAGCGCTGCGGCCGGTCCTGACCGTGTGCCACACCCGACAGCTGGGTTTCCTCGACCAGTTCGACGCGGATGCCCTCGCCCGGCGGCATGATCGACACCGCCAGCGTGGCCTCGGCCAGGCCGTAGCTGGGCAGGAACGCCGAGGCCTTGAACCCTGCATCGGCAAAGGCATCGACGAAATGCTGCATCACGTCGGGGCGGATCATGTCGGCGCCATTGCCGGCCACGCGCCAGCGCGACAGGTCGAAGCGATCGGCAACATGGCTCAGCGTGCCGATCCGCCGCGAGCAGATGTCGTAGCCGAAGGTCGGCGAGTAAGAGAGCGTCGTGCCCTTGTTGCGGCTGATCAGATCGAGCCAGGCGAGCGGGCGCCGTGCGAAATCCTCGGTCTTGAGGTAATCGGCCGAGACCTGGTTGGCGACCGGCGACAGGAAGCAGCCGACCAGACCCATGTCGTGATACCAGGGGAGCCACGAGACGCAGCGATCAGTGCCGCACACTTCCATATTGTGGCTGTGCGCGGCGAGATTGTTGAGCAGCGCATGGTGGGTGATCGCGACACCGTGCGGGAAGCGTGTCGAGCCGCTCGAATATTGCAGATAGGCGATCGCCGAACCATCGGCCGTCGGCAAACTGGCCTCGGGCGCAGCACGTTCCGCGAATTCCGACCAATCGATGCCTTCGACACCGACGAGATGCGCGGCATCGCCGGCCATCTGCGCCAGCTCGGGCGGGTAGATCAGCATCGTCGGGTCGCAGCTGGCGAGCTGGACGCGCAATTGCTCGATATAGGAATCGCGGCCGCCGAACGAGGTCGGAAGCGGCAGCGGCACCGGCCAGCCCCCGGCATAGATGACGCCGAAGAACAGCGCCGCGAAGTCAGGGCCGGTCTCCGCGATCAGCGCGATGCGATCCTCGGGCTTGACCCCGGCCGCGATCAGTCGCCGCGCCATCGCCAGCGCGTCGTCGCGCAGCTCGCGATAGGGATAGGGGCGCGCCAGCGCGCCGCGCGGATCGTGGAAATTCAGCCCGCGCTCGCCCTGCGCCGCATAATCGAGTGCCTCGCCGAGCGTCGCGAAGTCCGACAGACGGCGCGGCAACGCATCTTCGGTCGGCGTCGGGAGAAGAACGGGCCGCTCGGCCAGTATTTCTCCGGAATGCGCAACGTCGATTGCCATAATATATTAGCGCCCTTGCCCGCGGCTCCCCGCGGGGGCCGCTTTTTGTGAAGCGTGCACCCCTGAAGCCGCCAAGCGTTCAAAATCCGTTCCGACTGTGGCACAATGATGGCGCAATGTCGCAGGATGAAGTGCCTTCTCGCCGCGCCGAACGCGCCAAGCGGCCAATCGTGCCGCTGGATCAGGCCGCGCTCGAGCGATTGGCGCTGCATTATGTCGAGCGATTTTCGACCACGCGGGTGCGGCTCGGCGACTATTTGCGCCGCAAGATCCGCGAGCGCGGCTGGGACGGGCCTACCGCCGACCCGGCAGCGATCGCGACGCGATTGGCCGCGCTCGGCTATATCGACGACCGTGCCTTTGGCGAGGCGCGCGCGCGGGCGATGGCGCGGCGCGGACTCGGGCGGCGGCGCGTCGACGGCGCGTTGCGCCAGGCGGGACTCGATGACGCCGATGCCGAGGCGCTTGCGCCCGCCATTGCCGAGCAGGCCAGCGATGCTGCGCTGACCTTCGCGCGGCGCAAGCGCATCGGCCCGTTCGCCACGTCCCCGGCCGATCGCCCGCTGCGCGAGAAGCAGCTCGGCGCGATGGTGCGCGCGGGGCATGATTTCGCGCTGGCGCGCAAGATCGTTGCGATGGCCCCGGGCGACGCGGTGGAATCTTTGCTCGAGACGTGACGCGAGTGGCTTTTGCGCGCGTCGCGATCCGTGTTACACGCCCGCCCGGGGGCATGTCATATGCGTAACGAACCGCAGGCCGCGCCACGGGCAGGGCCGCAGTGGAGTGAGGACGAGCGCGATGCGCCGGTCGATGAGGCCGGCCTGTTGCTGTCGGGTTCGCTCAAATGGTTCGACGTGACGCGCGGCTTCGGTTTCCTCGTCGCCGATCAGCCCGGCCTGGGTGACGTGCTCGTTCATTTCTCGGTGCTTCAGGCACATGGCCGGCGCAGCCTGCCCGAGGGCGCGCGCATCGAATGTCGTGCGGTACGGCGCGATCGCGGCCTGCAGGCGAGCGAGATCCTGTCGATCGATCTTGGCAATGTCGTCGAGCAGCCGGTGCGCGCGCGCGCCGGCGACCGGGTCGACCCCGCCGCGCTGGTCGATTCGGCCGGGCCGTTCGAACCGGTGACGGTGAAGTGGTTCAACCGTCTCAAGGGTTATGGCTTTCTGGTGCGCGATGCCGACTCGGCGGACGTCTTTGTCCATATGGAAACGCTGCGCCGCGCCGGCCTTGGCGAGGTCGAACCCGACCAGCCGCTGCAGGCGCGGATCGTCGAGGGTCGCAAGGGCCCGCTCGCCGTGGCGGTCGAGGCGGACGACTGACGAGTGGCGACTGACGACTGACGACGATTGCGGTGACGCGCGGCGCATTGCATGGGTGCGCGGGCGACGTCGGGATCGGTCCGGCGCACGGCTGAGGAACTGACTCGCATGAAGAAGGTGATTGCTGCGGTCGCGCTGCTGGCCCTGCTCGCCGTGGCCGGATGGATGTTGTGGAAGCCGTCTGACGACGGGAAGCTGCCGGTCTATGGCGTGGCGATCGCAGCGACCTATCCGCACGACCAGACGGCCTTCACCGAGGGTTTGTTCTTCCAGGACGGCGCGCTTTACGAGAGCACCGGGGAGGTCGGCCAGTCCGGCCTGCGGCAGGTCGAGCTCAAGACCGGTCGCGTGACCAGGAGCATGGATTTGCCCGCCCCCTATTTCGGCGAGGGCATCGTGCCGTGGAAGGACAAGATCTACGAACTGACGTGGAAGGACCAGAAGGGGTTCATCTACGGGCGCGGCGATTTCTCGCCGATCGGCGATTTCAGCTACACCGGTGAGGGCTGGGGCGCGACGCACAATGATCGCTTCATCATCATGAGCGACGGCAGCGCGGTGTTGCGGTTCCTCGATCCCGATTCGCTGGCGACGGTGTCGACCTTGAAGGTGACCGCGCATGGCTGCCCCGTGGCCAAACTCAACGAACTCGAATGGGTCGATGGGCAGATCTACGCCAATATCTGGCAGACCAACCTCATTGCCCGGATCGACCCCAAGAGCGGGGCGGTGCTGAGTTTTCTCGACCTGAGCAGTCTCGGGCCGAAGGAGCGCGGCAACGACGACGTGGCGAACGGCATCGCCTGGGATGCGGGGCAGCACCGGCTGTTCGTGACGGGCAAACGCTGGCCGCAATTATACCAGATCGCGGCCGGGACGACGCGGGTGGCATCGGCCGAGGCGGCGGCGCTTACGGCCTGTGCCGGCGGGACCGTGGCGCAATGATCGCGTCGTTGCGCGGGCTCCCGGTCGAGGGGCCGGCCGGCTTCACGATTGCGACGGCCATTGCGGTTCGTTCGGACAGGTCTTAAGCGCGCGGCATGGGTATCAATCTCAATCCGTTCACCTGGTGGAACGGCGCCAGCTGGGGAACCATGGTCGGGCTGCGCGGCAAGCGCCGGGTCGGCGAGGATTCGCTCGGCAATGTCTATTATCAGGGCGGTCGCGATACCAATGGCAACCCGCGCCGCTGGGTGATCTATAACGGTGCCAACGATGCGAGCCGCGTCGCGCCGGAATGGTTCAGCTGGCTGCACCATCAGGTTGATGACCTGCCCGACCGCGCCTTGCCCGCGCCGCGCGCCTGGCAGAAGCCGGCCATCCCCAATCTGACCGGCACGGCGCTCGCCTATCGCCCGCCCGGCGCGCTGGAAAAGGGCGGCCACCGCGCCGCCGCGACGGGCGATTACGAAGCGTGGACGCCCGACGCGTGAGTGATTCGCGCCGCTGGACGCTGGCGGTGACGGCGCTCGCGCTGCTCGCCACGGCGGGCTGCGGCGAGAAGAAGCCGGCGACCGACCCCAATGCCAAGCCGACGCAGCACACCGCGCTCGACGAGGACAGCGCGCCGTCGGACGTGACGACGGTCGATCTGCCCAGCGGCGCCGATCCCTCTTATGGCGCGACGCCGATGGCGCAGCGCGTCGCGGTGCTGGGCCTGCTCAACAAGCGCAACGGGGTGGCGCGCGAGATCGCGCTGAAACCCGGAAACGCCGCGCGGGTCGGCGACGTGATCGTCCGGCTTGCGGCGTGCGAACAGACCGCGCCGTGGGAGCAGGAGCATTATACCGGCGCCTTCGTCCAGGTCGACGTCCAGCAGTTCGACAAGAGCTGGCGCCGCTTCTTCTCGGGCTGGCTCTACAAGGAGCGGCCGACGCTCAACGTCGTCCAGCACCCGATCTATGATGTGTGGATCAAGAGCTGCGCGATGACCTTCCCCGAAGGTGGGCCGGGCTCGGTCAGCGCCAATGGTCTTTCCGGATCGGGCGCCGCGACGCCGAGTCGGTCGAGCGCGGCGAAATCGCCGGCACTGGCGCCGCCCGACGTGACGCCCGACGCGGTGCCGACGACGCCATCGAGCGCGCCGCCGAGCAGCCCGAGATAGGCCGCACGCGGAATTTCGACCGCGCCGAGCGAGGCGAGATGTTCGGTCATGAACTGGCAGTCGAGCAGGGTGAATCCGCCGACGCGTAGTCGCGCGACGAGCCAGGCGATGGCGACCTTCGAGGCGTCGCGCGCGCGGCTGACCATGCTCTCGCCGAAGAACGCCCGGCCCAGCGCGAGACCGTATAGTCCGCCGGCGAGCCGGTCGCCGTCCCATATCTCGACCGAATGCGCGAAGCCGCGGCGGTGCAGGGTAACAAAGGCCTGTTCGATCTGCGGATTGATCCAGGTGTCGGGGCGGCCCTCGACCGCCTCGGCGCACAGCGCGATGATGCGCTCGAACGCGGTGTCGGCGGTCACGCGGAAGCGGTCGGCGGCAATCGTCTTGCGCAGCGAGTGCGACAGATGGAAGCCGTCGAGCGGCAGGATCGCGCGCGTCTTGGGTTCGACCCAATAGACGCTGTCGGCGTCGCGCCCATCGGCCATCGGGAACACCCCGACGGCATAGGCGCCGAGCAGGAGTTGCGGATCGAGAATGTCGTGCCGAACTCTGGCCACCGGATTTCAGCGGTCCACGAGACGACGGCAACCCGTAGCGTAGGTCATTGCGCCAGGCGCTTCTCGATCACTTGCCACAAATCGGCAAAGGCCCTCGCGCCGACCGATTTTGCGGCGAAGGCGCCGACCGGTGCGCGCCGCGCCGCCATCGTCTCGACCACGCTCGCCATCGGGATGACCGGCCAGTCGGGATGACGCGCCAAAGCCTCGGCGTGGAGCTTGCGGCGACGATCGACCATCGAATGGACCGGCAGCAACTGCTTTTTGCCGAGATGTTTGGCGACTTCGGCAAAGGCGCGTTCGCTGAGCGGGGAGGGGATGACCGGCACGACGACGAGATCGGCGGCGCGCATCACCTGGTCGCTGGTCTCGGTCAGCCCGGGCGGGCAATCGAGCAGGACGCGGTCATAGCCCTTGTGGATCGTCTCGATCAGTTTCTGCAGCCGCTTCTTCTTGTCGAGCTCGTGAAACAGCAGGTCGAGCCCGCGCAACGACATGTCGGCGCCGATCAGGTCGAGCCGGTCGATCCCGGTCGGGCGGATCAGCTTGGTCGGCTCGACATCCTTGGAGAAGATCGCCTGCGCCGGCTCGCGCGCGCGGCCATCGGACAGCATGAAGGTGCTCGCGGCCTGCGGGTCGAGATCCCACAGCAATGTACGGCGCGCCGACAGCGTCGCCGAGGCCCAGGCGAGATTGACGGTCAGCGTGGTTTTGCCGACGCCGCCCTTGAGGCTGTAGATCGCGATGGTCGACAAGGACGCGGCTCCGCTAGCAGGTCGGCGCATCGTGCCCAAGCGGCGCGGGCGAGGCAAGCGCGCAGACGCGAAAAGGGCCGGCGGATTGCGCCGCCGGCCCATGGGGTGGGATATCCGCCGTCGCCTGGGCAACGACGCGGGAGAGCAATCAGGCCTTGCAGGCTTGCTCGGGCTTGCCCGGCGAGGTCAACGTGATCGCCGTCGGGGTGCCGGTGAGCACGAAGCCATCGGCCTTGAAGGGCGCGCCGTCGCTCTCGGCGGTCAGCTTGACCGGGATGGTGGCATCGCCGACCTTGATCGTGACCTGCTTGTTGCCGGCGTAGAAATCGACCGTGGCGAGGCTCTGGTCCTTGCAGCGGAAGGTGCGCGTCGCGGTGATCGCCGGCGGCAGCTCGACCGCGGGGCGATTGGCCAGCGCTTCGGCCTGCGGGTCCGGTGCGGTCGCAGAGACGACTTCGGTTTTTTGCTTACAGGCCGAAAGCGCGAGCAGCGCGACGGCGGCGGCGGGGAGGAGGCGGTTTATCATAGTGGTTTTCGCTTCGCGCACGCAGCATCGTCCGTCAAGACCGTACTCTCCACATACCATCGGATAGCGCTGCAATGCAGCAGAAACAGCCTTCTCCAGCCGTCATTCGTGAAATTCATCGAGCTCGGGGATGCGTCCGAACGCAATCTTCGTACCGACGCGATCGATCCGTCCGCCGTGCAGCGGGCCGAGGCTGACGGCGTGGCGGCCGAAGCGCCGGTTGATGCGATCCATCGTGCGGCTGAGCGCCAGCGTGCGCGTTTCGCGGGCCAGCGGGTCGTCGGGATCGAGCAGCGCGAACAGTGATTGCTGTTCCGCGGCGACGGGCTCGATCTCGGCCAGCGTCACCCCGATCATGCGAATCTGGAAATCGCCGGGCCGCGCGCGACCCGCCGCGACGAGGCGCGGGAACAGCCGATCGAACGCGGCGAGGATGGCGAAGCTGTCCTGCGTGACGGGCAGTCGCTGCGCGGCGCGCCAGCTCGATTTATCGTCCTCGAAGCGGGCGTGGAGGATCAACAGGCGGCAGCGATAGGCCTTGCGCCGCAGCCGGCTCGCCGCCTTGAAGGCGAGGCGCCGTGCGGTCAGCCGCACCGCCTCGACGCCGCGCTTGCCCGGCGACAGAACATGGCTGTGGCCGATGGTGCGGCTCTGCGTGGCCTTTTCGGGCAGGTCGACGCCGTGCAGCAGATACCAAAGCCGGTCGCCATCGGTGCCGCCCCAGGCGGTGCCGGCGTCGCGCGGTCGGCGTTCGCACAGCTGGCGGATATCGTTGACCCCGTCGCGCGCCAGCCGCCGCTCCATCTTCGCGCCGATCCCGGCAATGTCGCGCAGGTTGAGGTCATAGAGCCGCTGCGGCAACTGTTCGGCATCGAGCACCACCAGCCCGTCCGGTTTCTGCATGTCGGAGGCGAGCTTGGCGAGCAGCCGGTTCGGCGCGATGCCGACCGATGAGGTGAGGCAGTCGCCGACATGGGCGCGAATCCCGGCCTTGATGCGGCGCGCGAGCGCGATTGCCGCATCGCGACCATTTTCGTTGTCGAGCAGCCGGCACGCCACCTCGTCGATCGAGCAGACCCGCGTCACCGGAATGTGCCTCCAGATCTCGGCGACGATCGCATCGTGGAATTCGACATAACGCTCATGCCGTGCCGGGGTGACGATCAGGTCGCGGCACCGGCGTCGCGCCACCCATATGGGCGTGCCGGTGCCGATGCCGTAACGCTTCGCCTCGACCGAGGCGGCGATCGCGACGGTCGTGTCGCTGTCGACCGGCGCAACGAGCACCGGCCTGCCGCGCAGCGCCGGGTCGAGCTGCTGCTCGACGCTGGCGAAATAGCTGTTGAGATCGAGGAACAGCCAGCGCAGCGGTCGTGGCGGCAGGGGCGGCGAGTCGCGCATGGTACGGAACATAACACGAACATGGCGATGGTCTACACAGTTGACGAGCGGCCGCCTTCCGTTCGACAAGGGCGCATGGCCAGCCTTGCTCCGCATCTGTCACGTTCGTCGCTCGCGCATGTTCGCGGTATCGAGGATTATTGGGCGCGGCGGACCGGGCGGGCGCAGCACAAGCCGCCAAGCGCGATGGCCGACCGGATGCTGCTCGATGCGCTGGGTCTCGGGATCGAACAGACCTGCACCTATCTGATGGCGGCGCGGCCGGACTATCCGGCGTTCGAGGCGTGGGTTTTCGAAACGGTCGGCGAACCCGATGGCGATCTGATCGATCGCTACAATGCCTGGTGCGACGGCGCGCCGGTCCCCGAGGCGACGCGCCGCCGGCTTGCCGCGATCGATGCGATGGCGCCGGTGCTCGATGCGCGCGATCTCGCGCATTGGGACGAGCATGGATATGTCGTGCTGCGCAGCGCGCTGACCCGCGATCAGGCGGCCGATCTCGAGGCATTGCTGTGGCGGACGATCGATGCGCGGCCCGACGATCCCGCGACGTGGTATGGGCCGCGCACCAACGGCATCATGATCCAGCATTTCCAGCACCCCGCGCAGGAGGTGGTGCGGCGCTCGGCGCGGGTGCACAAGGCGTTCGCGCAATTATGGGGCAGCAGCGACCTGTGGTCGAGCACCGACCGGCTGAGCTTCAACCCGCCCGAGATTCCGGGCAAGCGGTTCCCGGGGCCGCATCTGCACTGGGATGTCAGCGTCGTGCAGCCGATCCCGTTCGGCACGCAGGGCATTCTTTACATGACCGACACGGCGGCCGACCAGGGCGCGCTGCAACTCGTGCCGGGATTTCATCGCCGGATCGCGGCATGGCTCGACGCGCTCGGCGATGCCGATCCCCGGACGGTCGATCTGAGCGCCGAGGCGATCACGGTGCCGGCGGGGGCGGGCGACCTTGTCATCTGGCGCTACGATCTGCCGCACGGTGCCAGCGTCAACCGCGCCGACCGTCCGCGCATGGCGCAATATGCCAATATGTATTCGCCGGCATGGGTCGAGAATCCGGTGTGGCGATGAACATCGCGGCGGCCCGGCTGGCGCCTGCTGCGTTATTGTCGACATGCCGCGACGCCGGGCCGATCGACGTGCCGCGCGGCTTTGCGGCTATCGCATCTTTTGTCCGTGGTTTATCTGTCGCCTCGCGCGACGGCGGCGCGCGACCCGCACGAGCGGGATGGTGGGGAGAATGAGAATGAAGCGCTTGGTTGTTGGTCTGGGAATCGTGGTCGCGGCAACTGGCTGTTCGAGCCAGCAGACGGCGAGCGCCAACAGCGAGGAAACGATTCGTACCACCGCGATCGCCAATATCGTCGCGGCGATGCCGAATCAGACACCGACGCCTGTCGCCAACGAAACGGCCGCCACGGGGCCGGAAAACGGCGCCGCGCCCAGCGACCTTTCCAATATGGTGTCCAATATCACTTCGCAGGACTGATCGCGTGGCAATGCCTGCTTGGGCGACGTGCAGCAGCCGTTGCTTGCTCCGGCGGGTGTCGCGGGCCATGGCACCGCGATGACGTCGATACACAACAGTCTCGGATTGATCGGTAACACGCCGCTGGTGCTGCTCAAGGGGCCAAGCGAGGCGGCCGGCGCCGAGATCTACGGCAAGTGCGAGTTCGCCAACCCCGGCGCCTCGGTCAAGGACCGCGCCGCACTGTTCATCGTCGAGGATGCCGAGGCGCGCGGCCAGCTCGCGCCGGGCGGCACGATCGTCGAGGGGACGGCCGGCAATACCGGCATCGGCCTCGCGCTGGTCGGCAATGCCAAGGGCTACAAGACGATCATCGTCATGCCCGAGACTCAAAGCCGCGAGAAAATGGATACGCTGCGCGCGCTCGGTGCCGAGCTCGTGCTGGTGCCGGCGGCGCCCTATTCCAACCCGGCGCATTTCGTCCACACCTCGCGCCGCATCGCCGAGGAGACGCCGGGCGCGATCTGGGCCAACCAGTTCGACAATATCGCCAATCGCCGCGCCCATATCGTCGGCACGGCGGAGGAAATCTGGACGCAGCTCGATGGCCGGATCGACGGCTTCACCTGCGCGGTCGGCACGGGCGGGACGCTGGCGGGCGTCGGTCTCGGGCTCAAGGCCAAGGACGAAAAGGTTACGATTGCACTCAGCGATCCACACGGCGCTGCGCTTTTTGCCTATTATGCCTTTGGCGAGCTCAAGGCGGAGGGCAGTTCTGTTGCGGAAGGGATCGGACAGGGGCGCATCACCGCCAATCTTGAGGGCGCGCCGATCGACACGCAATTCCGCATCTCCGACGAGGAGGGGCTCGAATGGGTCCGCCGGCTGCTGGCCGAAGAGGGGCTATGCCTCGGGCTCTCGTCGGGCATCAACGTCGCTGGCGCGGTGCGCCTCGCGCGGGAGATCGGCCCCGGTGCGCGCGTCGCGACGATCCTGTGCGATACCGGCTTTCGCTACCTGTCGACGCTGTACAATCGGGCATGGCTCGAGCAAAAAAGCCTTACCGTCCCACCGTGGCTCATGCGTGATTAGCACGCGCCGAGACGTGCCATCGACAAGACGATCGGTATGCGTTACATTTCTGCCACAGTGACGATGATAATCGAACAGGACCAGGGCCAGACGTCGCAACGCGTCAAGGTCGGTATGATCGGCCTCGCTGCGGTGTTGCTGCTCATTTTATTCGCGGCCGCGGTGTATAGCACGGCGAACCGCGATCGGCTGGTTGCGGTCACCGGCGGAGTGCGCCCCGATGTCGTCGCCAATCTCGTCGCGGGCAATCAGGCGGCGCCGGGTGCCGCCGCGACGAGCGAGCCGCTGGCCGATATGGGCGTCGCGCCGAGCGCGCCAACCGACAATGGCAGCGCCGGACGGCCACCGCACCCGCCGCGCTGACCCGCGCGCGCGCAAGAGAATCGAGCATGGGGATTTTTGGGGAAATCACGGGACGATCGTGGATTCGCCCGGGTTTGCGCGGGATTCGCCCTTCAACAAGCCGAACAGACTGGGAACAGGTAAAAATACGGATCCCAAAAACCGCCCGAAATAGAGGATTATAGTAAACTAACCCCTAAAATCCCCGCTAATCCCCTTGTGTCCCTGACCCTCCCGCGCTACGCCCATCAATATTGAGGGGCAGACTCAACGTGCCTGCGTGAAAGCAGCGCTCGAAGGCGGCGATGGTCGCTTTTCGGGGCAGGTTCGTTGTGTCCGCGACCATTGGGATCGGCGCAGTGACAAGGGGCATTTACAAGGGAGCGGCGTTGCAGCTTGTCGATGACAAGCTCCGCGTTGCCATCCCTGCTTCGCTGCGCAACACCATCATCGCCAATTCGCCCGAGGGCGACATGCGGGTCACCATCGCGGTGCACCCGCAGGGCGACTGCCTGGTCGGTTACGACCTCCCCTGGGGAATCGAACTCAATGCGCGGGCCAATGCCCGGGACGCCGCGCACGCCGACACGAACGGCGAGATCGATTATGGCTACAAGCGCCGCGTCGCCAATGGTGAAGACCTGCCGTTCGACCCCAGCGGCCGGTTCATCATGCACGGCTTCCACAAGAAGAAGGCCGGGATCGGCAAATACGCCTATTTCTACGGCCAGTGGGACCATTTCGAGATCTGGGACCCCGCGACGCTGCTCGCCGCCCAGTCGTCGGGCACGATGCGCGACAATCTCGAATATCTGCTCGAAGAAAAGGGGATCGTGCTGTGAACGATCCCGTCACCCAACCGCATATCCCCGTGTTGCTCGATGAAGTCGTCGATGCGCTCGCCATCTGCCCCGGCGAGCGCCATGTCGATGCGACCTTCGGTGCCGGGGGCTATACGCGGGCGCTGCTCTCCCTTGGCGCCCGCGTATTCGCATTCGATCGCGATCCCGATGCGATCGCCGCCGGCCAGGCGCTGGCCGACGCGAGCGGCGGCGCGCTGACGCTCGTGCCGGCGCCCTTTTCGGCGATGGAGAGCGAACTGGCCGCGCGCGATGCGCTGCCGGTCGACGGCGTGACGATGGATATCGGCGTGTCGTCGATGCAGCTCGACCAGGCCGAGCGCGGCTTTTCGTTCCAGGCGGACGGTCCGCTCGACATGCGCATGAGCCAGGAAGGCGAGAGCGCCGCGGACTTCGTCAATCACGCCGATGAAAGCGTGATCGCCGACGTGCTGTACGAATATGGCGAGGAGCATCGGTCGCGCCGCGTCGCGCGCGCGATCGTCGCGGCGCGTCCGATCACGCGGACCGGCGAGCTGGCGCGTGTCATTCGCAAGGCGCTGGGCCACAAGCCGCACGACAAGAAGGATCCGGCGACGCGCGCGTTCCAGGCAATCCGCATTCATGTGAACCGCGAGCTCGGCGAACTGGCCGACGGTCTTGCCGCCGCCGAGCGCGTGCTCGCGCCGGGTGGTCGCCTTGCGATTGTGACCTTCCATTCATTGGAAGACCGGATGGTCAAGCGCTTCCTGCGCGAGCGCAGCGGCGGGACGCCGGCGGGCTCGCGGCATCTGCCCGATGTCGTGGCGCTTGCCGCGCCGAGTTTCGAACAGGTGGGCAAGGCGGTGCGCGCCGGCGACGCCGAGGTCGCGCGCAACCCGCGGGCGCGGTCGGCGACGTTGCGGACGGCGCGGCGCACCGCGGCGCCGGCATGGGTTTTTGAGGGAGCGATGTGATGCTTGCTTATGCGTGGAAGAGTCTTGGCTGGTTCGCCGCGAGTGTCGCGGTCGCGCTCGGTTTCCTGCTCGTGCCGTTGCAGGTCGCGGCCGAGCGCAAGAAGCTCGACAAGACCACGGCGCTGATCGCCGCCGCGCACCGCGACATCCGCGCGCTGGAAACCGAGTTCGATACCCGCGCCAACCTCGCCCAGCTCGAGCAGTGGAACGGCGACACGCTGCGCCTCACCGCGCCGGTGTCGGGCCAGTATGTCAGCGACGAGGCGGCGCTTGCCAGCCTCGACCTACGCCAGCAGCAGCCGCTGCCGGCCGGCGCCGGCCAGCCGACGGCGCAGATGGCGTCGCTGGTCGTGCCGTCGCGGCCGACCGGGCTCGCGACTGTCCAGGCGGTGACGCCGACGGTGCGGATCCTGCCGCGCGCCGCCACGCCCGAACCGAGTCTCGGCGCGGCGGTCGGCGAGGTGCGCACCGCCGCAGTTCAGCACGGCAAGGCGCAGGCGGTGGCGCTGCTCGATCGCAAGTTGCTCAGCGATTCGACCATCGGCGACCTGATGAGCAGCGCCCGCGCCGAGACCGGAGGCGCCGCCCGGTGACCGCGATGGTCGCGCTTCCTCAACCGCAACGCCGCATGGGCGGCCAGCGCCAGGCGCTGGTCGCCGTCGCGCATGTGCGGCTGATGATGCTGATGCTGCTCATCGGGGCCGGCTTCCTGCTGGTGACGGCGCGGATCGCGATGCTCGGTCTGCTCGGCACGCCGGCCAACGCCGCGACCTTCTCCGGCGGCTTGATGCAGCGCGGCGACATCGTCGATCGCAACGGCTCGCCGCTCGCGCGCACGATCGCGGCCTGGACGATCGGCATCCATCCGCACGAGGTGATCGGCGACCGTCACGAGATCGCGCGCCAGCTCGCCGAAGCGATGCCGGGGCAGAGCGAGGACTATTATTACGCCCAGCTGACGCGCGACGTGCCGTTCACCTATCTCGATCGCCATGCCTCGCCGGCGACGGTCAACCGCGTCCATGTCATCGGCGAGCCGGCGATCGTCTTCGCGCAGGAGGCGGAACGGCTCTATCCCCAGTCGACGCTGGCGGCGCACGTACTGGGTTATGTCGCACCGACCGACAGCGACCCGAACATCATCGGACGCGCCGGCATGGAACGTGCGTTCGAAAAGGAGTTGAGCCATCCCGTGCGCGGCACTGCGCTGGCGCTGTCGGTCGACAGCCGCGTGCAGGCGGCGGTCGAAAGCGAACTCGGCCGCGCGATGGTCGACTTCAAGGCCAAGGCAGCGACCGGTGTGGTGCTGGATGTGGATACCGGCGAGGTCATCGCGATGGTCTCGCTGCCGGTCTACAATCCCAACAAGCTGAAGGGCACCAGTTCCGAGGCGCTGCGTAACAACGTCACGCAATCGGTCTATGAGCTGGGTTCGACCTTCAAGCCGATCACCATGGCGGCGGCGATCAACGACGGCGTCGTCACCTCGATGGCACGCCGCTTCGACGCGACGGTGCCGTTGCAGATCGGTCGCTTCACGATCCATGACGATCGCGGCGACGAGCAGCGCCGCTGGCTCAACATCCCCGAAACCTTGGTCTATTCGTCCAACATCGCGACCGCGCGGATCGCCGACGAACTCGGTCAGGCGCGGCTGTCCGGCATGTTCCGGGCGCTCGGCTTCGATACCAAACCGGAGATCGAGCTCAAGGAAAAGGCGCGGCCGCTATGGCCGAGCTTCTGGGCACGCACCACGGTGATGACGACCGCCTATGGGCACGGCATCGCCGTGACGCCGCTGCAGCTCGCCAATGCCTATGCGACGCTGGTCAATGGCGGCGTCTGGCGGCCGACGACCCTGCTCAAGGTCGCGCCGGGCGCGGCGCCGGCCGGGCGGCGCGTGCTGACCGAGGCGACCAGCGCGCGGATGCGCCAGCTGCTGCGGCTCGTCGTGCTCAAGGGTACCGGTCGCAAGGCCGACGTGCCGGGCTACCGTGTCGGCGGCAAGACCGGGACAGCAGAGGTTGCCGGGGTTGGCGGCTATTCGAAGAAAGCCAATGTCTCGACCTTTGCCGGGGCTTTCCCGATGGATCATCCGCGCTACGTTGTCGTCGCGATGCTCGATTCGCCGATCGGCAATGCCGAATCCTTTGGCCTGACGACCGCGGCATGGACTGCCGCGCCGGTCGTCAACCGCGTCATCGCGCGGACCGGCGCGATGCTCGGGGTGTTGCCCGACGACAAGCGCGACGTGGATGTGTCCGAGCTGCTGCCGATGCTGTGGCAGGCGCCGGGCGACGCGAAGGACAAGAAAATGGCGAGCAAGGAATGAAGCTCTCCGCGTTGACCGGCGGGTCCGAGCACGCGACCATCACCGGCTTCGCGATCGATCACCGCAAGGTGGCGCCGGGCACGGTTTTCGGCGCCTTCGAGGGCACGCGTGTCAATGGCGAGGACTTCATCCCCGCGGCGATCGCGGCCGGCGCGATCGCCGTCGTCGCGCGGCCGCAGGCACAGGTGGTCGGCGCGGTGCATATCGCCGACGCTCACCCGCGCGAGCGTTTCGCGCGGCTCGCGGCGTCGTTCTTCGCGCCCTTCCCGGCGGTCGCGGTCGCGGTGACCGGGACCAACGGCAAGACCTCGACCGTCGAGATGACGCGGCAATTGTGGCGGATGGCCGGCTTCCACGCCGCATCGATCGGCACGCTTGGCGTGACCACCGGCGACGACCGCGTCACCACCGGGCTGACCACGCCCGATGTCGTGACCTTCCTGTCCAACGTCGCGGGGCTGGCGCGCGAGGGTGTGACGCATGTCGCGTTCGAGGCATCGAGCCATGGCCTGTCGCAATATCGCACCGAGGGGCTGCGCGTTGCCGCCGCCGCCTTCACCAATCTCAGTCGCGACCATCTCGATTATCACGGCGACATGGCGGCCTATTTCACCGCCAAGCTGCGGCTGTTCTCCGAGGTGCTGGCGCCCGACGGCACGGCGGTGGTGTGGGCCGATGACGAGGCGTCGGCGCGCGTCGTCGATCTCGCGCGCGAGCGCGGCAACCGGCTGATCACCGTCGGCGAGCATGGCGACACGCTGCGATTGGTGTCGCGCGACCCGACGCTGCTCGGACAGGGGCTGGTGATCGAAGCCGGCGGCGCGACGCACAAGGTCAACCTGCCGTTGATCGGCGCCTATCAGGTCGCCAATGCACTGACTGCTGCCGGGCTGGTGATTGCGACCGGCGGCGACGTCGCCGCAACGCTCGCCGCGCTCGCGCGCCTGCAGCCGGTACGCGGCCGGCTCGAGCGCGCGGTGATCGCGCGCAGCGGCGCGCCGGTCTATGTCGACTACGCCCACACGCCCGATGCGCTCGAGGCGGCGATCGCCGCGCTCAAGCCGCATGCCGGCGGGCGACTGATCGTCGTGTTTGGCGCGGGCGGCGACCGCGACCAGGGCAAGCGCGCCGAAATGGGCAAGATCGCCGCCGCGCGCGCCGATGTCGCGCTCGTTACCGACGACAATCCGCGTAGCGAAAATCCCGCCACGATCCGCGCCATGATCCTCGAAGGCGCCCCCGGCGCCACCGAGATCGGCGATCGACGTACGGCGATCGGCCATGCGATCGCTGCGGCGGGCGCCGACGATATCGTGCTGATCGCCGGCAAGGGGCATGAGCAGGGGCAGATCGTCGGCGATCTCGTCCTGCCGTTCGACGACGTTAGCGTCGCGCGCGAGATGGCGGCGTGAACGAGGCGATGAGCGAGTCCCCCTCCCGCTTGCGGGAGATGCCAGGGGAGGGGCGTCGCCCCAGGCTCGGCCTGCGTTACGGTCACGCCCGCCCCCAACCCCTCCCGCAGTCGGGAGGGGAGAAGTGAGCCTCTGGACTGCCGCCGACATCGCCGCCGCCACCGGTGGCAGTGCGTCCGCCTACTTCAGGGTCGAGGGCGTCACCTTCGACTCGCGTGAGGTCGGTCCCGGCGATCTGTTCGTCGCGCTCAAGGGCGAGGCGACCGACGGTCACCGCTTCCTCGACGGCGCGTTCGATCGCGGCGCGGCCGGTGCGATCGTCAGCAGCGCGACGCCGCATCCGCATGTCCTCGTTTCCGACACGATGGTCGCGCTGGAAGATCTGGCGCGCGCCGCCCGCGCGCGCACCGCAGCACGGATTGTCGGCGTCACCGGATCGGTCGGCAAGACCGGGACCAAGGAGGCGCTGTTTGCCGCGCTCGATCGTAGCGCGCCGGGCGCCACGCATCGCTCGGTCAAGAGCTACAACAATCACACCGGTGTTCCGCTCAGCCTCGCGCGGATGCCGCCCGACAGTCGCTTCGCCGTGCTCGAAATGGGCATGAACCATGCCGGCGAGCTTTCCCAGCTCACTGCTCTGGTCCGTCCGCACGTCGCGATCGTCACCGCCATCGCCCCCGCGCACACCGCCTTTTTCCGCGACGAGAGCGCCATTGCCGACGCCAAGGGCGAGATCTTCGCCGGGCTCCAGCCGGGCGGCGTCGCGATCGTGCCGTTCGACAGCCCGCACCGCGACCGGCTGATCGCCGCCGCCACGCCTTATGCCGCGCGCATCGTCACCTTCGGCTCGGGCGACGGCGCCGATGTCCGCGCGATCGAGACGATGCGCCAGCCGAGCGGCGGGACCTTCGTCACCGCGCGGATCGGCGCGAAGGAACTTAGCTTCACGATCAGCCAGGCCGGCGCGCACTGGGTGTCCAACGCGCTCGCGGTGCTGGCGGCGGTCGATGCCGTCGGCGGCGATCTCGCGCTGGCCGGCCTCGCGCTGGCCGAGCTGGGCGGGCTGGCCGGGCGCGGCGCACGCTTCGCAGTGCCGCTCGGCGACGGCGAGGCGCTGGTGATAGACGAGAGCTATAACGCCAACCCGTCGTCGATGCGCGCGACGCTCGCCGTGCTCGCCGCCGAAAAGGCCTCGCGCAAGCTCGCCGTGCTCGGCGAAATGCGCGAGCTCGGCGCGGCCGGGCCAGCCTATCATGCGGCGCTGGCCGAACCGATCCTGGCGGCGGGCGTCGAACGGGTCATTCTCGTCGGTGAAGCGATGGCGCCGCTCGCCAGCGCGCTTGAGGGCGCCCTCGAATTCGTCCATGTGCCCGATGCCGCGAGTGCGCTCGCGTCGCTGCGCGCGACGCTCGCGCCGGGGGACGCGGTCCTCATCAAGGGTTCAAACGGAGTCGGGCTCGCGGCGGTGGTCGCGGGCCTGCAAGGCGGGAAAGCTTAATGCTGTATTTCATCGCTCAGCTGCTCGGCTTTCACGGCCTGCTCAACCTGTTTCGCTACCAGTCGTTTCGCATCGGCGGCGCGATCGCCACAGCGCTGTTCATCGGCCTGATCATCGGCCCACGCTTCATCGGCTGGTTGCGCGTCCGCCAGGGCAAGGGGCAGCCGATCCGTGCCGACGGCCCGCAATCGCACCTCGCCAAGCGCGGTACGCCGACGATGGGCGGGCTGATGATCCTCACCAGCCTGGCGCTGGCGGTGCTGCTGTGGATGAACCTCGACAATCCCTATGTCTGGGCGTGCATGTTCGTGACCTTCGGCTTCGGCGCGATCGGTTTTCTCGACGACTATGACAAGGTGAAGAAGGCCAGCACCAAGGGCGTGTCGGGTCGTCTGCGGCTGATCGGCGAATTCCTCATCGCCGGCATCGCGGCGTGGATCATCAGCAGCGAGAACGGCACGCATCTCTATCTGCCGTTCGTCAGCGGCTATTATTTCGACATCGGCTATTTCTACATCGTCTTTGCGGCGTTCACGATCGTCGCCTTCGGCAATGCGGTGAACCTGACCGACGGCCTCGACGGTCTCGCGACGATGCCGGTGATCATCGCCTCGGTGGCGTTCATGATCATCGTCTATCTCGTCGGCAACGCCAAGTTCGCGTCCTATCTCGGCATTCCCCACGTGCCCGGTGCGGGCGAGCTGGCGATCTTCTGCGGCGCGATGATCGGGGCAGGGCTTGCCTTTCTGTGGTTCAACGCGCCCCCGGCCGCGGTGTTCATGGGCGACACCGGTAGCCTCGCGCTGGGCGGCGCACTCGGCGCGATCGCCGTGACCGCGCATCACGAGATCGTGCTCGGTATCATCGGCGGGCTGTTCGTGATCGAGGCGCTGTCGGTCATCATCCAGGTGTTCTTCTACAAGCGCACCGGCAAGCGCGTGTTCCGCATGGCGCCGATCCACCATCATTTCGAGCAGATCGGCTGGAGCGAACCGACCGTCGTGATCCGTTTCTGGATCATCGCCCTGGTGCTCGCGCTGGCTGGCCTGTCGACGCTGAAGCTGCGGTGATCGTCTCGCCCCTCTGGCGCGGCAAACGCTACGCGGTGTTGGGGCTGGCACGTTCCGGTGCCGCCTCCGTGCGTGCGCTGCTGGCGGGTGGGGCGGAAGTTGTCGCGTGGGACAGCGACGAGGCGAAGCGCGCCCAGTTCCTCCCCGGAACGGGGAGGGGGACCGCCGAAGGCGGTGGAGGGGCTTGGAGCGCGGGGCGCGGGCATCTCGCTCCAAGCCCCTGCACCACCGGCTTCGCCGGCGGTCCCCCTCCCCGTTCCGGGGAGGAACTCGTTCTCGCCGATCCCGAAACGATCGATCTCGCCGGCTTCGACGGCCTCGTCGTGTCGCCCGGCGTGCCGCTCAACCGTCATCCCGTGGCGGCGCGGGCGCGTGCCGCCAACGTCCCGATCATCGGCGACATCGAACTGTTCGCCCAGGCGCGGGCCGCGTTGCCGGCGCACAAGGTCGTCGGCATCACCGGTACCAACGGCAAGTCGACCACCACCGCGCTGATCCACCACATCCTGGAAAGCGCCGGCGTGCCGGCGCGGATGGGCGGCAATATCGGCCTGCCGATCCTCGGTCAGGATCCGCTGCCGGCTGGCGGCGTCTATGTGCTCGAGCTGTCGAGCTACCAGATCGACCTGACCTTCAGCCTCGACTGCGATGTCGCGGTGCTGCTCAACATCACCCCCGACCATCTCGATCGCTATGATGGTTTCGCCGGTTACGCCGCGTCCAAGGCACGGCTGTTCGCGATGCAATCGGCCCGGCATGAAGCGATCATCGGCATCGGCGACGCGGCCTCGGCGACGATCGCGCGCGGCCTGTCGTCGCGCGGCGAGCACCTGACCAAGATCGCGCCGGGCGTGTGCATGGACCAGTCGCGCTGGCCGTCGCTGCAGGGCCCGCACAACGCCCAGAACGCGCTGGCGGCGATTGCCGCATGCCAGGCGCTCGGCGTGTCCGAGGCGGAGATCGATCGCGGGCTGGCAAGCTTTCGCGGCCTGCCGCACCGCATGGAGCAGGTCCGCGAGCTGCGCGGCGTCGCTTATGTCGACGATTCAAAGGCGACCAATCCCGAATCGACCGCGCCGGCGCTCGCCGCCTTTGCGCGCATCCACTGGATTCTCGGCGGCCAGGCCAAGACCGACGATCTCGACGCCTGCGCACCGCATTTCGGCCGCGTCGCGCGCGCCTATACGATCGGCGAGGCCGGCGCGCGTTTCGCGGCCTTACTCGCCCCGCACATGCCGGTCGAGCAGAGCGGCGATCTGGCGCACGCGGTCAGCAGTGCCGCCGGCCGTGCAGTGGTGGGCGATACCGTTCTGCTGTCGCCGGCCTGCGCCTCGTTCGACCAGTTCCGCGATTATGAGGATCGCGGCAACCAGTTTCGCGCGCTGGCCGAGGCGCTGACATGAGCGACGCCGGCTCCGAACTGACGCTGTGGAAACGCATGCGCCAGGGCGGTCGGACCGATCGCTCGCCGCTCGGCATGTGGTTCTGGGATATCGACCGTGTCGTGCTGTTGCTGACGCTGCTGCTGATGGCGGTCGGGCTGGTTGCGGTCGGCTCGGCCTCGCCCTCGGCGGCGGCGCGCTATTCCGACGAGCATCATCACATCCCGCCGCTCTTCTATCTGCAGTGGCAGATCCTGTGGGTCTGCGTGTCGTTGCCGGTGATGCTGGTCGTCTCGATGCTGTCGGTCGTCGCCGCACGCCGCATGGCGCTGATCGGCACCGTCCTCTGTCTCGCGATGCTGATCGCGGTGCCGTTCCTCGGGGTCGAGAAGAACGGCGCGACGCGCTGGCTCAATTTCGGCGTCTCGCTGGTTCAGCCGTCCGAATTCCTCAAACCCTGCTTCATCGTCACCTGCGCATGGCTGCTGTCGATGAAGGTGCGCGACGAGGCTTTGCCGGTCACCGTGATCACCGGCGCGATGACCGCATTTGTCGGGCTGCTGCTGATGATGCAGCCCGATTTCGGCCAGACGATCGTGTTCGTCGCCGTGTGGTTCGCGCTGCTGATGATCGCCGGCACGCCACCCAAGGTGATGGCCGGGCTGATCGCGCTGGCCCCGGCGGGCATCTTAGCGGCCTATTTCTTCTACGGCACCGCGCGCGCGCGGATCGACGCCTTTCTGTTTCCTTCGGCGGAAGGCGAGGGCGGCTCGGACCATTTCCAGACCAACGCCGCGCACGATACCATCACCGCCGGCGGGTGGCGCGGCACCGGGCCGGGCGGCGGAACGATGAAGTTTCGTCTGCCGGAAGGCCATACCGACTATATCTTCTCGGTCATCGGCGAGGAGTTCGGCCTCGTTGCCTGCATGATCATTGCGATGCTGTTTCTCGCCATCGTGGTGCGCGTGTTCGTCAAGCTGCTCGACGAGCGCGACGAGTTTCGCCTGTTCGCCGCCGCCGGGCTCGCCACGCAGTTCGGCGTGCAGTCGTTGATCAGCATGTCGGTCAATACCGGCCTCGCGCCATCCAAGGGCATGACCTTGCCGTTCATCAGCTATGGCGGGTCGTCGATGATCGCGCTGTCGATCGGGATGGGGTTGCTGCTGGCCTTCACGCGGCGCAATCCGTTCGTTACGCGCAGCCCTTATATTGCGCGTTGGAGCGGCGAATGAGCAAGATTCACCATTTCGTACTCGCCGCCGGCGGTACCGGCGGCCATATGGTCCCGGCCGCCGCGCTGGCCGCCGAACTTTCACGCCGCGGCCACCGCGTCGCGCTGGTCAGCGACGAACGCGGCGTGCGCTTCCCCGGCCTGTTCGACGGCGTGCAGACGCACATCCTCCCCGCCGGCCGCCTCGCCGGCGGTCCGGTCGGCTGGGTCAGGGCGGCGCGGGCGATGCTGCGTGGCCGCGCCATGGCGATCGAGCTGTTGCAGCATTTCCGCCCCGCCGCGGTGATCGGCTTTGGCGGCTATCCCGCGCTGCCGACCTTGCTTGCCGCCTTTCACCACAAGATCCCCACCGCGATCCATGAGCAGAACGCGGTGCTCGGCCGCGTCAACCGGCTGGTCGCCGGGCGCGTCAGCGCGATCGCCACCTCCTATGCCGAGGTCGAGCGCCTCAAGGACGGTTATCGCGGCAAGACCCATCTGGTCGGCAATCCGGTGCGCGATTCGATCATCGCGCTGCGCGACAAGCCCTATCCGCTGCTCGAGGAAGACGGCATTTTCCGCGTGCTCGTCACCGGCGGCAGCCAGGGCGCGAGCGTGCTGAGCCAGGTCGTGCCCGACGGCCTGTCGCTGTTGCCGGTCAATTTCCGTCGTCGGTTGCAGGTGACGCACCAGGCGCGGATCGAGGATATCGACGCCGCCCGCGCCAAATATGCCGAGCTGTCGATCGCCGCCGATCTCGCCACCTATCTGCCCGACCTGCCCGAGCATCTCGGCTGGGCGCATCTCGTCATCGCTCGTGCCGGCGCCTCGACGCTGGCCGAACTGACCTGCGCCGGCCGCCCCGCCATCCTCGTGCCGCTCCCCAGCGCGACCGACGACCATCAGACCGTCAACGCCCGCGAGATGACCGCGGCGGGCGGCGCACGGACGATCGACCAGCCCAATTTCACCCCGGTCGAACTGGCCAAGCAGATGCAGCGCCTCGGCCTCGATCCGTCGGCGCTGCAGAATGCCGCCGCCCGCGCGCGCAGCTGCGGCCGGCCCGATGCGGCACGCGACCTTGCCGATCTGGTCGAGAGCCTGGCCGAGACCGGCGGCGATATGCCGATCGGGCTCGCCCAACCCACAAACCCCAAGGATGGACTGGCTTTCGCATGAGGGGCGTCGCAACCGATATCGGCACGATCCATTTCGTCGGCATCGGCGGGATCGGCATGTCGGGCATTGCCGAGGTGATGCACAATCTCGGCTACAAGGTGCAGGGCTCCGACGTCGCCGAGGGCTATGTCATCCAGGGGCTGCGCGCCAAGGGCATCGCCGTGCATATCGGCCATGACGCCGCCAATCTCGGCGATGCGGCGGTGGTCGTCACCTCGACCGCGATCAAACGCAGCAACCCCGAGGTCGATGCCGCGCTCGAACGCCGTATCCCGGTGGTGCGCCGCGCCGAGATGCTCGCCGAGCTGATGCGGCTGAAATCGACCGTCGCGGTCGCCGGCACGCACGGCAAGACCACCACCACCTCGATGATCGCGGCGTTGCTCGATGCTGGCGGGGTCGACCCGACGGTCATCAATGGCGGCATCATCAACAGCTATGGCTCCAACGCCCGGCTCGGCGCGAGCGATTGGATGGTGGTCGAGGCCGATGAGAGCGACGGCAGCTTCCTGCGGCTCGACGGCACGATCGCGGTCGTCACCAACATCGATCCCGAGCATCTCGATCATTATGGCTCGTTCGACGCGGTCAAGGATGCGTTCGTCGAGTTCGTCGAGAACGTGCCCTTCTACGGCGCGGCGCTGCTGTGCCTCGATCATCCCGAGGTGCAGGGCATCATCCCGCGCGTCCGTGATCGCCGCGTCGTGACCTATGGCTTCTCGGCACAGGCCGATGTGCGCGGCGTCAACGTCACGTCCTTTCCCGGCGGCAATCGCTTCGAGACGATCGTGCGCAGCCGCGACGGCTCTACGCGCTCGATCGAGGGCATCGAAATGCCGATGCCGGGCCGGCACAATGTCCAGAACGCGCTTGCCGCGATTGGCGTGGCGCTCGAACTCGGCATCGACGACGCGACGATCCAGCAGGGCTTCGCCAAGTTCGGCGGGGTCAAGCGCCGCTTCACCAAGGTCGGCGAGACGCGCGGCGTGACCATCATCGACGATTACGGCCATCATCCGGTCGAGATCCGCGCCGTGCTGGCGGCGGCGCGCGAGGGCGTCGAGCACCGCGTCATCGCGGTGGTGCAACCGCATCGCTATTCGCGGCTCGGCAATCTGATGGAAGATTTCCAGGCCGCGTTCAACGACGCAGACATGGTGTTCGTCACGCCGGTCTATGCCGCTGGCGAGGCGCCGGTCGAAGGCGTCGATGCAGCCGCGCTGGTCGAGGGGCTCAAGCGGCGCGGCCATCGTTCCGCCGCGACCGTCGCCGATGCGGCGGCGCTTGCCACCGGGCTCGCCGCAACGGTCCAGCCCGGCGACATGGTCGTCTGCCTCGGCGCGGGGGACATTACCAAATGGGCAGCCGGCCTCGCGGATGCGATCGAGGCGATCCAGCTGTGACCATTAACCATCTTTCCTGCGCCTCGAGCGCCATCGGCAAGCCCATCGCCGCCATCGCCCTGTCGACAGCGCGCGACACTTACGGCGTAGGGCGAGTGCGGGCATGACGGTGTGCTACGCCCTTCCGCCGCTCCGCGGCTCGGTCGCGCATCAAGGCTCGCTGGCCGACTTCATCTGGTTCCGCACCGGCGGCCCGGCGGAATGGCTGGCGCGTCCCGAGGATGTCAGGGATCTGGCGAGTTTCATGGCGGGCCTCGATCCCGACACGCCGGTGCTGCCGGTCGGGGTCGGCTCGAATCTCATCGTGCGCGATGGCGGTGTACCCGGCGTGGTGGTGCGGCTGCCCAAGGCGATGGCGAAAGTGACGATCGAACCCGGCAACCGCGTGCGCGCCGGCGGCGCGGCGATGGGCATCACCGTGGCAAGCGCCGCGCGCGATGCCGGGATCGCCGGACTGGAATTTTTGCGCGGCATCCCCGGCACGGTCGGCGGCGCGGTGCGGATGAATGCCGGTGCCTATGGCCGCGACACCTCCGATATCCTGGTCGAGTTGACCGTCGTGACGCGCGGCGGGGATATCGAGACTTGGCCGGCAGCGCGGCTTGGCTACACCTATCGCCATTCCGACCTGCCAGCCGGCGCGGTGGTGGTCGAAGCATTGTTCCAGGGCGTGCCCGGTGACCCGCAGGTGATCGGCGCCGAGATGGATCGCATCGCCGCTGAGCGCGAGGCTTCGCAGCCATTGCGCTCGCGCACCGGCGGATCGACCTTCAAGAACCCGCCGGGCCACAAAGCCTGGGCGCTGATCGACGCTGCCGGGTGCCGGGGCCTGCGCAACGGCGACGCGCAGGTCAGCGAGAAGCATTGCAATTTCCTGCTCAACCTCGGCAGCGCGACGAGCGCGGAGATCGAGGCGCTGGGCGAAGAGTTACGGTCGAAGGTCCTGGCCCATTCGGGCGTGGCGCTGGAATGGGAAATCCAGCGGGTAGGTACAAAACTCCCTCTCCCCTTCAGGGGAGAGGGCCGGGGAGAGGGGCAGTCATGAACGCGGCACTTCCGACTCCCCCTCTCCCAACCCTCTCCCCTGAAGGGGAGAGGGCTATTCGCCCGCTCCACATCGCAGTGCTGATGGGCGGCTGGTCGGCCGAGCGCGAGGTTTCGCTGATGTCGGGTGCCGGCATCGCCGAGGCGCTGGAATCGCTCGGGCATCGCGTCACGCGTCTCGACATGGATCGCGGCGTCGCCGTGCGGCTCGCTGCGGTGAAGCCCGATCTGGTGTTCAACGCGCTGCACGGCACGCCCGGCGAAGACGGTTCGGTGCAGGGCATGCTCGACCTGATGGGTCTGCGCTACACGCATAGCGGCATGGTCACCTCGGTCATCGCGATCGACAAGGTGCTGACCAAGCAGGCGCTGGTGCCGCACGGCATCCCGATGCCCGGCGGCCGTATCGTCAAAACCGCCGATATATTCGAGGCCGATCCGCTCCAGCGGCCCTATGTCCTCAAGCCGGTCAACGAAGGCTCGTCGGTCGGCGTGGCGATCGTCACCGCCGACGGCAATTACGGCAACCCGATCGGGCGCGACGTGGCGGGCCCATGGCAGGAATTCGACGAGCTGCTCGCCGAGCCGTTCATCCGCGGGCGCGAACTGACCACCGCGGTGCTCGGCGACCGCGCGCTCGGCGTGACCGAGCTGAAGCCGAAGAGCGGCTTTTACGATTACGACGCCAAATATACCGACGGTCTGACCGAGCATGTCTTCCCGGCGCAGGTCCCCGACGAGATCGCCGCCGCGTGCACCGCGATCGCGCTGGAGGCGCACCGGCTGCTCGGTTGCAGGGGCGCGTCGCGCGCCGACTTCCGCTGGGATGACGAGCGCGGCGTCGATGGCCTGTTCCTGCTCGAGGTCAACACGCAGCCGGGCATGACCCCGCTCAGCCTGGTGCCCGAACAGGCGCGGCATCTCGGGATGAGCTATCCCGCGCTGGTGCAGGCGATCGTCGATGCCGCGATGGCCGAAGGGGAGGGGCGATGAGCCGTACGATCAAGCGCGCGCCGGCACGCCGCCCGGTGCCACCGCGGCGCAAGCCACCGACGATTTCGCTCGCCGACCGGCTGGTCGCCGTGCTGCCGATCAGCGAGCATGCGCTGCATCGCATCGTCACCTGGTCGATCTTCGCCGTGATCCTGGTCGCCGCCATCGTCGGCGCGAGCCTGGTTGGTATCCCCGGTGCGGTCGGTACCGCGATCGCCGAGGGCATCGGCCGGGCGGGTTTTCGCGTCGAGCAGATCCAGATCACCGGCGTCAGTCGCACCGATGCGATGATGGTCTATGCCGATGCGCTCGATCAGCGCTCGCGCGCGATGCCGCTGATCGATCTCGAAAAGGTGCGCGAGAAACTGCTCGCGCGGCAGGGCTGGATCCAGGACGCGCACGTCTCGCGGCGGCTGCCCGACACGCTGCTGATCCACATCGTCGAGCGCAAGCCGAGCGCGATCTGGCAGATGAACAACAAGCTCGCGCTGATCGCCGACAATGGCGTGACGCTCGAGCCGATTTCGGCCGACGCGATGCCCGATCTGCCGTTGTTGATCGGCCCGGGCGCCAACATGCAGGAGGCCGCCTATCTGCGGCTGCTCGACGTCGCGCCGGCCTTGAAACCGCAAATCAAGGCGGCGACCTGGGTCGGCAATCGCCGCTGGAACCTAACCTTCGACAGCGGTGAAACCTTGCTGCTGCCCGAGGGCGCGCAGGATGCCGCCGCTGCTTTGGTCAAGTTCGCCCAGGCCGACGGCACGCATCCGCTGCTCGGCAAGGGTTTCGTTCGTTTCGACATGCGCGACCCGGACAAGTTCGTCGCGCGCAAACCCGGCGAGATCGCCGATCGCAACATCAGCATCCCCGATACCGGCCATGCGCCGGCATCGGACAATCAGACGAAACCAAGCGGCACGACAGGGCAAGGGTAAAGCGTATGGCGAAACAGGCACCGGAAGGTCTGATCACGGCACTCGATATCGGGTCGTCGAAGGTCTCGGCGATGATCGCGCAAAAGGGTGATGGCGGGGAACTGATCGTGCTCGGCACCGGCCAGCGCGAGAGTCGTGGCGTCAAGCGCGGCTATATCGCCGACGCCGACGCCACCGAGGCGGCGGTGCGCGAAGCGGTCGAGCAGGCCGAGCGTATCGCGGGCACCAATATCGAGAATGTCTGGGTCAGCTTTTCGGCCGGCGGCCTCGTCTCCGACGTTGCCGAGGTAGAGTTCGAACTCGGCGGCCACCGCGTCGAACAGGGCGATATCGATGCGCTGCTCCAGGCCGGTCGCGAGTCGATCGATCCCGCCGGGCGCATGGTGCTGCATGCCCAGCCCGCGCTCTACACGCTCGACGGCCTGACCGGGGTCAAGAAGCCGCTCGGGCTGCATGCCGACCGGCTCGGGGTGCACATCCATGTCGTCGCCGCCGACGGCTCGCCGGTGCGCAATCTCGGTCTGTGCGTCGCCAACGCCCATCTCGAAGTGAAGGCGATCATCGCCTCGCCGGTTGCGACCGGCATGGCCTGCCTGTCGGAGGAGGAGCGCGAACTCGGCGTCGCGCTGGTCGAGCTCGGCGCGGGGATCACCAATGTCTCGCTGTTCGCCGGCGGCATGCTCGTCGGCCTGACCTCGATCCCGTTCGGCTCGGCCGACATCACCGACGACATCGCCTCGGCCTTTGGTACGCGCCGCGCGCAGGCCGAGCGCATGAAATGCTTCCATGGCTCCGCCAATGCGTCACCGCGCGACAATCACGAGATGATCGACGTCGCGCCGATCTCGGCCGAGGACGATACCAGCGAGGGAACCCGCATCACCAAGGCGCAGCTGATCGCGGTGATCCGCCAGCGGCTCGAGCATCTCATGGGCGAAGTGCAGAAGGCGCTGGTCGAACTCAAGTTCGAAGGGCCGGTCGGGCGCCAGGTGGTGCTGACCGGGGGCGGCGCCGAGCTGAAGGGGATCGCGGACTATATGCAGCAGGCGCTCGGCCGCTCGGTGCGGATCGGCCGCCCGCGCGGGCTGACCGGGTTGCCAGAAGCGCATTCCGGCCCCGGTTTTGCGACCCTGGCGGGGCTCGCATTCTACGCGGCCGCGGACCCGATCGACCTCCGCGCGCTGCCATCGGCGGGTCAAGTCGTCCATCGGCCGCGCGGTTTTGCGATTTTCCGGCGCCTGCTGGCGGCGGCGCGGGCGAATTATTGAAGAAATGAGACAAGATTTGGCGGTTCGCGCTGGAGTCGCTGCTGGCGATAGTGCAGAACGGCAACACATCATTAAGCGTCCTGCGGTTCGGGACGCGACGGAGACTGGGCGATGGTAGAATTTCTTGCTCCCGAAGTTGACGAGTTGACCCCGCGTATCGCGGTGATCGGCGTCGGCGGTGCAGGCGGCAACGCGATCGCGAACATGATGCGCGCCGAAGTGGCGGGCGTCGATTTTCTCGTCGCCAATACGGACTCTCAGGCGCTCAAGCAGTCGACCGCGCAACACCGCATCCAGCTCGGCGTGAAGATCACGCAGGGGCTCGGCGCGGGATCGCGACCAGAGATCGGACGCGCGGCGGCCGAAGAGACCATCGAGTCGGTCACCAAGATGCTCGAAGGCGCGCATATGTGCTTCATCGCCGCCGGCATGGGTGGCGGCACGGGTACGGGCGCGGCACCGGTCATCGCCAAGGCGGCGCGTGACATGGGTATCCTGACTGTCGGCGTCGTGACCAAGCCGTTCGCCTTCGAGGGCAATCGTCGCGCGAAAGCTGCCGACGCGGGCATCGAGGAACTGCAAAAATATGTCGACACGCTGATCGTCATTCCGAACCAGAATCTGTTCCTCGTCGCCAATGCCAACACCACCTTCAAGGAAGCGTTCCTGATGGCGGACGAGGTGCTGCAGCAGGGCGTGCGCGGCATCACCGACCTGATGGTCATGCCGGGCCTGATCAACCTCGATTTCGCCGACGTCCGTTCGGTGATGCAGGAAATGGGCAAGGCGATGATGGGCACCGGCGAAGCGTCGGGTGACAATCGCGCGATCGAGGCGGCGTCGAAGGCGATCGCCAATCCGCTGCTCGACGGCGTCAGCATGAAGGGTGCCAAGGGCGTCATCGTGTCGATCACTGGCGGCGACGACATGCGCCTGCTCGAGGTCGACGAGGCCGCCAATCACATCCGCGAGCTGGTCGACGAAGACGCCAACATCATCTGGGGATCGGCATTCAATCCCGAGCTCGAGGGCAAGATCCGCGTTTCGGTCGTCGCCACCGGGATCGAGGCTGATGCGCGCGGCGTGTCGGCACCGGCACCGGCCGCGACCCGCGCCTTCAGCTTCTCCGCGCCGCGCAAGACCGAGGAACCGGCACCGGTCGCGACTTTTGTTGCGCCTGAGCCGGAGGCAGCGCCGGAGCCGGTTGCCGAAGCGTCCCCGCCGGTCGATGCCGATCCGTCGCATGCTGCCGATGACGAGCTGGTGCTCGACACCAGTGCCGAAGTCAGCGATCCTACCCCGGATGCAGAGGCGCCGGTGGCGCCGCGCGTGTTCGGCGACGAGACCGAAATGGCCGACGAGCATGTCCCCGAAGTGCCCCAGCGGCGTCGCTGGCTGAGCCCCGGAACGCCGGCGGAAGCCGCCGCGCCGGTTGCCCCGGCCGTGCCCGCCGCCGCCGAACCGGCCGCGGAACCTGCCCCACGCGTCAAGCTGGGCGGCACGCTGTTCGAGCGCATGTCGAGCGTAACGCGCGGCGCGGCCAAGGAAGAGGAGCCGAGCGACAAGGACCCGCTCGATATTCCGCGTTTCCTTCATCGGCAGAATAACCAGTAATCGACGGCGATGCTGACCGGCGCCGGCCGGGATATCATCGCGACGTGGTGCGCCGTTTCGTCGCCGGGCGACGTCGTTCCATCGCGCTTGCGGCACGGCGGCCATTGCCCGTCGGGCGTGGCTGGGGTCTAGGGGCGAAATGATGCGTGGTCTTCGCCTTTCGGCCCTGCTGCTGGCCGGCACCGCGCTGTTTTACGCGCCATTGCCCGTTTCCGCGCAGACGATGATGGTGCCGGCCCCGCCGGGCGACGCCGACGAGCTGGCCGCCCAGATGCGTCAGCTTGCCGCCGATCCGCAGAACCTCGCTGCGCTGATCCGCGCCGGTGAGCTTGCGCTGCGCCTCGAAGACAATAGCGCCGCAGCCGGTTTCTTCGCGCGCGCCGAACGGATCGACCCGCGTAACGCGCGGATCAAGGCGGGGCTGGGCAGCCTCCTGGTCGGCGAGGAGCGGCCGGGCGAGGCGCTGCGTCGCTTTGCGGAAGCCGAGGCGCTCGGCGCCGATGGACGTGCCTTCGCTGCCGATCGTGGTCTCGCCTATGACCTGATCGGTGAGCAGGACCGTGCACAGCGCGAATATCGCGCCGCGTTGCGCGCGGCATCGTCCGACGAGACCGTCCGTCGCTACGCGCTGTCGCTCGGCATTTCCGGAAAGCGCGACGAGGCGTTTGCGGTGCTCGAACCGCTGCTTCGCCGCAGCGACCGCGGCGCGTGGCGTTCGCGTGCGTTCATCCTCGCAATGAGCGGCGACCAGACCGGGGCGACCCAGATCGCGACCAGCATGTTGCCGCCCGGCATGGCGCAGGGCCTGCAGCCCTTCTTCGATCGCCTGCCGTCATTGCCAGCCGCCGATCGCGCCTTTGCGGTGCATTTCGGCGAGATCCGCCCGACGCGCGAGCGCCTGGCGGACGTGCGCCTGATCCCGCCGCTCGCCGCGCTCGGCCCCGATCCCTATGCGCCGCGCCCTGTCGTCGCGGCGGTGCTCCCGCCTGCAGCGCCCGTCAACAACCGCGACGAACGCCGCAAGTCGCGCAAGCGCAAGGACGCGCCAGTCCAGGTCGCCGCGGCATCGGCGCCGCCGCCGCTGCCGCCGCCACCGGCCTATATCGCGTCCAGCGCCGTCGACGATGAGCCGCTTGCACCAGCGGCATCGACCCTGCCGCCGCAGCCGGGCTTTGGTCGCGCGATCGTCCAGCCACTCCCGACGACATCGGTCGCGTCCAACCCACCGCCGCGACCGCCGGTGTCGTTCAGTGCCGCCAGCGTCGCCCGCCCGCCGGCGGCCGCCCCGACGCCTGCGAAGGCGACCACGCCGTCGCCGTCCACCCCGGTTCAGCCATCGGTCGCCGGTCCGCCGGCGACGGCCCTTGCCGAAAACGATACGCGCGTTCCCACAACGAAGGTGCCACCCTCGTCGCCGGTCGTGGTGGCGCAGGATTCGTCGGGCGACGACGAAGTCCCGGTGGTGCCCGCCCGGACTCCGGTGGCGAGCGCAACGACTGCCCCTACGCCACCGCCGCCGACGATGCAGCCGGTGGCGCCATCGACGCCGGTTGGGCCGCCCGAACGGCCATCGCCGGCGCCCGCCCCGGTCGCGACGGTGCAGGCGGTGCCGACGACGCCGGAGCCCGTCGTTGCACGACCCGCGCCGAGACCGGCGCCGGTGCGCAGCGAGGATTCGATCCTTGCCGCGATCATCTCGGGCATCAAGGTCCCGGACAGCGAGCGCACGCCGGTGCCGGTGCCGGTGCCTGCGGCGAAGCCTCCGCGCGCGGTTGCGACGCCACCGGAAAAGCCGGGCGCCGTCGCCGCCCCGGCCGTCAAGCCGGGCACGAAGGCGGCGGAGGCAGCCAAGAAGGCGGCTGCCGCGGCAAAGAAGGCCGCCGACGAGAAGAAGCGCAACGACCCCAAATTGCTGGAGCCGGCACGGATCTGGGTGCAGGTCGCGGGCGGCGCGAACGATGCGGCGTTGGTGCTCGCATGGAACACGATGAAGGGGCGGGCGCCCGCAGCGTTCAAGGGCAAGCAGGGCTGGACGACGCCGCTCCGCGCGACGCACCGCGTGCTCGCCGGGCCGTTCAAGACCGACGAGGAGGCACGCGCCTTCGTCAATCTGCTCGCCAGGTCCGGGGTGCAGGCGTTCGCCTTTACCAGCGAGGCGGGGCAGAAGATCACCAAGCTGCCGACCAAATGACCGCGCTCGCCCCCTGGGCCGCGCATCCCGACGCCAGTCGCGGGCGGCTTCATGAGGAGGAGGGGGGCGCCGCGCGCGGCCCGCGCGACGCGTTCCAGCGCGATCGCGACCGCATCATCCATTCGATCAGCTTTCGTCGGCTGCGCCACAAGACACAGGTCTTCGTCGCGCCAGACGGCGACCATTTTCGCGTCCGGCTGACGCACAGCCTTGAAGTCGCGCAGATCGCCCGGACGATCGCCCGCGCGCTCGGCCTCAACGAAGACCTCACCGAGGCGCTCGCGCTGGCGCACGATATCGGCCACCCGCCCTTCGGCCATGCCGGCGAGGACGCGCTGCAGGCGGCGCTGAGCGGGCAGGGCGGGTTCGACCACAATGGTAATACGCTGCGCGCGCTGATGGTGATCGACAGTCCCTATCCGCGCTGGTCGGGGCTCAACCTGAGCTGGGAGACGCTCGAAGGGCTGGCCAAGCATAATGGGCCGATCCACGATCCGGCCTGGGCACTGGCTGAGGCCGATGCGGCCTTCCCGCTCGAACTCGGCCACTGGCCGAGCCTCGAGGCGCAGGTCGCGGCCATCGCCGACGACATCGCCTATGACAATCACGATATCGATGACGGGCTCCGCGCCGGTCTGCTGACGCTCGACCAGATCCTGGAGGTGCCGGTCGTCGCTGAGGGCTGGGCGACGGCGCACCGCCGTCTTCCCGATGTCGCGCCGGACCGGCTGATCGGCGAACTGATCCGTGGCCAGATCGGCGCGATGGTCAATGATCTGATCGCCGAGACGCGGGCGCGCATTGCCGCGTCCGGCGTCGAGACGGCCGATGATGTGCGCGCCGCCGGGTGCTGCCTCGTCGGCTTCTCGCCCGCGATGCGCGACGCCGAGCGTGCGCTGAAGCGCTTCATGTACGCCAATCTCTACCACCATCCGTGCCAGCTCGCGGCGGCGGATTCGGCGTCGACCGTGGTGTCCGGCCTTTTCGCGGCCTATCGCGCCGACCCCGCGGTCATGCCCGGCACCTGGTCAGAACGCCTGCCGACGGACGAGCCGGCACGCAGCCGCCACATCGCCGACTTCATCGCCGGGATGACTGATCGCTATGCGATCGCGCGTTACCGCGAAACCGTCGGCCCGATCGATCTGCCCGAGGGGTTCTGAACGGGCAGACTTTTGTCAGGGGTACGTGGTTGCCGGAACACCGCCCGACCGAGGGCGCGGGCGATGTTCCGCGGCAGAATCAGCGCGCGGCGACGACCGCGGTCGAGCCGGCCCTGGTCCGTGCGCGTGGCATCTTGAACGAGACCGACCGGTCGCCGACGGTGCCGGTCACCTGGGCGCCACGCACCGTCAGTTCGAAGCTGTCGCCCGCCGGCAGGCGGCGGCCGGCGAGCACGACGCGGTCGGGCAGTTCCGCTTTGGTGTAGACATAGATGTCGCCATCGCGCTGGAAGCTCATTTCAACGGGCTTTTCGTCGGCGAAAGCGGGCGCGGCGGTGACGAGGAGCAGCGCAGCGGTCGCGAAGAGTGTCTTGGTCATGATCTTTCCTTTCGTGTGTCGAAAGCCAGATCAGCATCCTCGCCGCCGCCGAACATATTGCAGTGCAGCAAAGTCCCAAGCGCAAAGATTGCGCGACCAGTTGCACGAAACGAACGCCCAAGCGTTGGACCGGCATAATCTAGCGACACTTGGGGTGGAGAGTGGCCGCCATGAGATTTATCCGGAGAGCATGATGGCCCAGACCAGCATCGCGATGAACCGCTTCGGGCTCGGTGCCCGGCCCGACGAGCCAGCGCCCGACAACCCTTCGGCGTGGCTGCTCGACCAGTTCGCGCGATTCGACCCGCGACCGGCGGCGATCGCCGCGGCACCCGACAGCCGCGCGGTGTCGCAGGAACTGGCACAATATCTCGAGGAACAACGCCAGCTGCGCCAGCAATTTGGCCCGGCACGCAAGCCGACGGCGGCGCCGGCGATGGCGACACCGCCAATGACGGAGTCGCCGGCGGCACAGCAGATGGCGCAAGGCATGACGGCAACCCCGGCACCCGAGATGCTGGCGCGCAAGGACGATCCCGTGGCGCAGGCGCGGCAATTCGCTCGTCGCCAGGGGCGAGACGATTATGCCGCCGCGGTTGGCGCGCGGATGACCACCGCGCTCGTCACGCCGGCACCGTTCGTCGAGCGACTGGTGCATTTCTGGGCCAATCACTTCGCGGTGTCGGCCGACAAGCTGACCGTCGTCGGCCTGTCAGGCACGCTGGAATTCGAGGCGATCCGGCCGCATGTGCTGGGCACCTTCGGCGACATGCTGGGCGCGGTCGAGCGTCACCCGGCGATGCTGCTCTATCTCGACCAGGCGCAGTCGGTCGGGCCGAACAGCATGATCGGCACGCGCGTCGCGGCGCGCGGCAACCGCAAGGTCGGGCTCAACGAGAATTTGGCCCGCGAGATCATGGAATTGCACACGCTCGGCGTACGCACCGGCTACAGCCAGGCCGACGTCACCGAATTCGCCCGCGCGATGACCGGCTGGACGGTGTCGGGGCTCGGCCGAGCGCCCGGCGCGCGCTTCACCGGTACCGAGGAGCCGGCCGGCGCCTTCGTCTTTGCCGAGCCGCTGCACGAGCCCGGCGCGCGCTCGATCATGGGCAAGCGCTATGACCAACCGGGCGTGCGGCAGGCGCAGGCGGTGCTCGACGATCTCGCGCGTCACCCCGCCACCGCGACGCATATCGCGACCAAGCTTGCCCGCCATTTCGCCGGCGACACGCCGCCGCCCGCTTTGGTCGCGCGGCTGCAGGCGAGCTTCCTCATGACCGGCGGCGACCTGCCCAGCCTTTACCGCGTACTGGTCGAAGCGCCCGAGGCGTGGGCGCCGCAGCCCGTCAAGTTCAAGACGCCATGGGAATGGACGGTCTCGTCGATGCGCGCGTTGGGGGCGAAGACGCTCCAGCCGCTGGTCGTCACCGGGCTCCTCAACCAGCTCGGCCAACCGACCTGGAAGCCCGGTTCTCCCGCCGGCTATGATGACATCGCTGCCAGTTGGGCCGGGCCCGACGCGATCATGCGCCGGGTCGAGGCATCGGAACGTTTCGCGAGCCGCGCCAATGGTACGATCGACGCGCGTGTGCTGGCGCCCAAGCTATTCCCGGCGGCGCTGTCGTCCGCCACCAGCCAGGCGCTGGCCAATGCCGAAAGCCCCGGCCAGGGGTTGGCGCTGCTGCTCGTCGCCCCCGAATTCATGCGGAGATAGACCATGGTTCTCGATCGTCGCCACTTCGTCGGCGCCGCCAGCATCGGCGGTCTTGCCGCTCTGCTCGCCCCCGGTATCGCCTTCGCCAAGGCCGAGACCGACAAACGCTTCGTGTTCATTATCCAGCGCGGTGCTGCCGATGGTCTCGGTACGATCGCCCCGGTCGGCGATCCGGCGTTTGTCGGGCAGCGCGGTGACCTGGCCGCCGATTTCGCGAGCGCGACCAAGCTGGACTCGATGTTCGCGATCCACCCGTCGCTGGCCACGATCGGCGGGCTGTATCGCGACCGCCAGGCATTGTTCGCGCATGCCGTCGCCTCGCCCTATCGCGATCGCTCGCATTTCGACGGGCAGAATGTGCTCGAGACCGGCGGGCTCGGCGCCTATCAGGTCAAGGATGGCTGGCTGAACCGGATGCTCAGCCTGTTGCCGCCGAGCAAGGCGAAGGCGATCGCGGTATCGGCCACCGTGCCGATGGCGCTGCGCGGGCCGGCCGAGGTTTCGTCCTATGCACCGTCGTCGCTGCCGCAGGCCACCGACGACCTGCTCCAGCGCGTCACCATGCTCTATCAGGGCGACAGCCAGTTGCATGCGCTGTGGAGCGAGGCGCTCGGTACCAAGGCGTTGGCAAGCGACATGGCGGCAGGCAACCAGCAAAATGCGGCGGCGACCGGCGCGCTCGCGGCGAAGCTGCTCGTGCCGGCGGACGGTGCGCGCATCGCAATGATCGAGACCGGCGGCTGGGACACCCATGCCGGCCAGCGCGGCCGGCTCGCCGCGCAACTGCGCAATCTCGACACGCTGGTCGGCGCGCTCAAGACCGGGCTCGGTCCGCTGTGGAGCGACACGATGGTGCTGGTCGCGACCGAGTTCGGCCGCACCGTCGCGGTCAACGGTACCGGCGGCACCGACCACGGCACGGGCAGCGCGACGATGCTGCTCGGCGGCGGGGTGCGCGGCGGGCGCGTGCTGTCCGACTGGCCCGGCCTCGGCCAGGCAGCACTGTTCGAGGGCCGCGATCTCAAGCCGACGACGCAGCTCGACGCTTTCATTGGCGGCGCGACGGCGGCGCATTTCGGTCTCGATCCGGCGCGGGCGATGGCGAAGCTGTTCCCTGACAGCAAGGGCACGCCGGCGGTGGGTGGCCTCGTCTAGGCGGCGATCAATAGCCCGCCTCGCGCTGGTGGCGGAACGCAAGAAGGTAGATGGCATCGTCGCCCGGCACGTGCCGGTAGAGCGCGACATAGCCGCTGTCACCGAAGCGGATGACGAGCTCGCGCCAATCCGTGTCGAGCGAAGAGGGACGGCCGATTGCAGGGTTGGTGGTCAGCAGCCGCAACTGCGCGGCGATGACCTGATTCGATCGCATTGCCGCGTCGGGATTGCGGTCATGCAGGAATTCGTGGCAGCGCTTAATTCCCAACGCAGCGCGACGTGTAACGATCAGTCGTGGCATTCAGGAAATGCCGTTTCTTCGGCCGTCCCGGCGCGCTCCAACCAAGCGATCACTTCCTCGCCGGTCACATGCTGTCCGGCGTCCGAATATTCCCGCCAGGCAAGCAGCGCTTCATCGCGGAAGCTCTCCTTGCTTTCCTCTCGGTCGACATATTGCTTGATCGCCTCACGCATGATCCAATGCGCCGTTCGATCACGCGCGGTCGCGAGGTGTTTGATCCGGCTCTTCAATTCGTCGTCGATCTTGATTGAGGTCGCCATCGTCGTGATCCGGTATCAAGAGGTAGTACCTCGTGATATATGAACTTTGACCTGGCTTCAACCGCGCGGCGCCGTTCCTGAGACGCAGGCGAGGCAGGGCCGGGCGCGCACCTTCGGGGCAACACGTATTCCGAGGCGTTGGCCGCTCGGTTAGGCCGCGCGAGCGGAAACAATCGAAGGCGCCGAAGCACATGCCGGGCAAGCACATATCACGGCGGAACCAAGCGCGCGCCTTGGCTGTCAATCCCTCGACGATCGCACCCCCACTGCCGGCCCCCGACGCCCCCGATCCCTTTGAAGAGGTCGCCTCGCTGGCCAATCGCCTGACCGTGTCGATGGTGGCGCAATGGACGCGCGGGATATCGCCGGCGGCGCTGGCCTCGGCCTATTTCGACTGGATGAGCCATCTCGCGCTCGCGCCGGGCAAGCTCGCGCATCTCGCGCTCAAGGCGGGGCGCAAGGAAATGCGGCTGGCGCATTCCGCCGCCGGCAACCCGCCCGGCGCACCGGTCGCGCCGGTCATCGCGCCGCTGCCGCAGGACCATCGCTGGGACGATCCCGCCTGGCGCGACCTGCCCTACGCCTACTGGCAACAGACTTTTCTGCTTGCCCAGCAATGGTGGGATGCCGCGACCCGCGACGTGCCGGGCATGGCGCCGCATCACGAGCGGGTGGTCAATTTCGTCGGGCGCCAGCTGCTCGACATGGTCGCGCCGTCGAATTCGCCGCTGACCAACCCGGTGCTGCAACGGCGCATCATGGAGACTGGCGGCGCCTGCCTCGTCGAGGGCGCGCGGCTGCTGCGCGAAGATCTGGAGCGGGCGCTGCGGCATAGCCCGCCGGTCGGAACCGAGGCGTTCGTGCCCGGCGAGCAGGTGGCGGTGACCCCGGGGCAGGTGGTGTTCCCCAACGAATTGATCGAGCTGATCCAATATGCGCCGACGACCGACACCGTGCGCGCGGACCCCGTGCTGATCGTGCCCGCCTGGATCATGAAATATTACATCCTCGACCTGTCGCCTGCCAATTCGCTGGTCAAATGGCTGGTCGAACAGGGGCATACGGTCTTCATGATCTCGTGGCGCAACCCCGACGGATCGCTGCGCGACAGGGACATGGATGCGTATCGCCGCCTCGGTCCGATGGCGGCGCTCGACGCGGTGCGGGCGATCACCGGCGCGGCCAAAGTGCATGGCGTCGGCTATTGTCTCGGCGGCACGTTGCTGGCGATCGCGGCGGCGGCGATGGCGCGCGATGGCGATGACCGGCTGGCCAGTCTGAGCCTGTTCGCCGCGCAGACGGAGTTCAGCGAGCCCGGCGAACTGGGGCTGTTCATCGACCCGTCGCAGCTCGAATTTCTCGACGAGATGATGTGGACGCAAGGCTATCTCGACAGCCGGCAGATGGCGGGTACGTTCGAACTGCTGCGCTCGAATGACCTGATCTGGTCGCGATTGATCGGCGAATATCTGATGGGCGAGCGGCCGGCGATGAACGACCTGATGGCCTGGAACGCCGATGGCACGCGCATGCCCTATGCGATGCACAGCGAGTATCTGCGCCGGCTGTTCCTCAATGACGATCTGGCCGAGGGGCGCTTTCCCGTCGACGGACGACCCGTCAGCCTGTCGGACCTGCACCTGCCGATCTTCGCACTCGGTACCGAGACCGATCATGTCGCGCCGTGGCACTCGGTGCACAAGCTGCACATGCTGACCGAAAGCGAGGTGACCTTCGTGCTGACCTCGGGTGGCCACAATGCCGGGATCGTCTCGCCACCGGGGCATCCGCACCGCCATTACCGCGTGCTGACGCGCCCGGAACGTGGCGCCTATCTCGACCCGGCCGGTTGGGAGCGGGAAGCCGTGTCGCATGACGGCTCGTGGTGGCCCGAATGGGCGGCATGGCTTGCCGCCCATTCGGGTGCCTTGGTCGCGCCGCCGCCGATGGGGGCGCCCGACAAGGGCTTTCCGCCGCTGCTGCCGGCGCCGGGCAGCTACGTCCACGCAGCCTGAAGGTCCGCAGGCGCGGCGTCAGGCCATATATTGCCCGCCATTCACCGTCAGCGTCGCGCCGGTGATATATCCCGACTCTTCCGCGCAGAGAAAGGCGACGCAGCGCGCGATCTCTTCCGGCTGGGCGAGCCGCCCGACGGGAATGCGCGCCACGATCTTGGCGAGGACATCGGCGGGCACCGCGCGGACCATGTCGGTCTCGGTATAGCCGGGCGCGACGGCGTTGACCGTCACTCCGTCGCGTGCGCCCTCGAGCGCGAGCGCCTTGGTGAAGCCCAGCATGCCGGCCTTGGCGGCCGAATAATTGGCCTGGCCGAACTGGCCCGCCTGGCCGTTGATCGAGCTGATGTTGACGATCCGGCCCCATTTGCGCGTGCGCATGCCGGCGAACACGGCATGCGTCATGTTGAAGCAGCTGGTGAGGTTGACGTCGATCACCTCGCGCCATTGTTCGGATTGCATCTTGGCGAAGCCCGCATCGCGCGTGATGCCGGCATTGTTGACGAGAATGTCGATCGGGCCGAGCGCAGCGACGACCTGCGCCGTGCCCTCGATGCACGCCGCTTCGTCGGCGACCGACCATTGGAAGGTCGGGATGCCGGTCTCCGCGGTGAAGGCGGCGGCGCGCGCGCTGTCATGGGTGTAGGTGGCGGCGACGGCATAGCCGGCCCGATCGAAGGCGCGGCAGATCGCGGCACCGATGCCGGTCGTGCCGCCGGTTACCAGGGCGACGCGGCGGGGAGCAGGAGTAGCCATTGTCATTCTCCGGGTAGGTGAAGCGTTCAGACCTTGGTGCAGAACAGACGTTGGTGGTTTCCTTTTCCAGCACTGACTGGCTATTTCGCGGCTCGCTGTCTAGCGGCGCGCAACCGCGCGGCGGGATTGGTGAAGCTACGTATCCGGGCCGCGCGGGCCGTTACATCGTCGCTTGTCGGCCTCTCTTGCGCAATCCATAGCGGGACCTTGAATCGATGCGATCGGGCGGCCATCTGACCGGCCGATCATCTTTGGAGAGCCCGATACCGCCATGACGACGATGTCCGACGCCATTCCCGAGACCCGTTCCTTCGAAGCCGACGTTGCCAAGCTGCTGCACCTGATGGTGCACTCGGTCTATTCGGACAAGGACGTCTTCCTGCGCGAATTGATCTCCAACGCGGCCGATGCGTGCGAGAAGCTGCGCTACGAGGCGATCAGCGCGCCCGAGCTGCTCGGCGACGACGGCGCGGCGCGGATCACCGTGACGCTCGACGCCGACGCGCGCCGGCTGACGGTCGAGGACAATGGCATCGGCATGAGCGAGGCCGAACTGGGCGAGGCGCTCGGTACGATCGCACGCTCGGGCACCAAGGCGTTCATGGACCGCATCGCCGGTGCCAAGGAGGGCGGCGAGAGTTTCCTGATCGGCCAGTTCGGCGTCGGATTCTATTCGGCGTTCATGGTTGCCGACCAGGTCGAGGTGACGTCGCGCCGTGCCGGCAGCGATGCCGCCGCCCTGTGGTCGTCGGACGGTCTTGGCACCTATACGATCCGCGCGGCCGATGTCGCCGAGGCGCCGGCGCGCGGCACGCGCGTCGTGCTGCATCTCAAGGAAGATGCGACCGCCTATACCGAGAGCGCGACGGTCGAACGGACGATCAAGGCGCAATCCGGCCATGTGCCGGTGGCGATCTTCCTCAAGGATAGCGCCGACGCCGAGCCGAAGCAGATTGCTGACGGTGCTGCGCTGTGGACGAGACCCAAGGCGGAGATCAGCAGCGAGGAATATGCCGATTTCTACCGCACCGTCGCCGGCCAGTTCGACGCGCCGGCGCTGACGCTGCATTATCGCGCCGAGGGGCTGCACGATTATGCCGTGCTCGCCTTCGTGCCCGAAAGCCGGCCGTTCGACCTGTTCGATCCCGATCGTGCGGGGCGGATGAAGCTTTATGTGCGGCGCGTGTTCATCACCGACGAAGCGCAGATCCTGCCGCGCTATCTGCGTTTCGTGCGCGGGCTGGTCGATTCGAACGATTTGCCGCTCAACGTCTCGCGCGAGATGATCCAGGACAGCCCAGTGCTTGCCGCGATCCAGAAGGGCGTAACCAACCGCGTGCTGGGCGAACTCGACAAGCTGTCGGCCAGCGACAGTGAACGTTATCTCAAAGTCTGGGACAATTTTGGCGCGGTGCTCAAGGAAGGGCTTTACGAGGATTATGGCCGGCGCGAGACGCTGCTTGGCCTCGCCCGCTTCAAGAGCACGACCTCGGGCGGCGCGTGGCGTTCGCTCAAGGATTATGTCGCGGATCTGAAGGAGAATCAGACCGCGATCTATTATGCGACCGGCGACGATCTCGACCGGCTGGCCTCGTCGCCGCAGCTCGAGGGGTTCCGCGCGCGCGGCATCGAGGTGCTGCTGCTGGCCGACCAGGTCGACGCCTTCTGGGTTGGCGCCGGCATCGATCATGGCGGCAAGCCGTTCAAATCGGTGACGCAGGGCCTCGCCGACCTGCGGCTGATCCCACTGCCAGAAGGCGAGCAGCCGACGCCGGAGGCGAGCGACGCGGTCAATGGCTTCATCGCCTTCGTCAAGACGACGCTCGGCGATGCGGTGTCCGACGTGCGCGTTTCCGACCGACTGACCGAAAGCGCCGCCTGCCTCGTCGCGCCCGAGCACGGCATGGATCGTCAGATGGAAAAGCTGCTGGCGGGTGCCGGGCGGCTCGACATCGCCTCGAAGCCGGTGCTCGAAATCAACCCGCGCCATGCGCTGATCACCGGACTGAGCGCGGTCGGCGAGGGCGAGACCGAGCTTCGCGAGGACGCGGCGCATCTGCTGTTCGACGAGGCGCGGATCGCCGATGGCGAATTGCCGGTCGATCCGCGCGCCTTTTCGGCGCGGCTCGGGCGGGTGCTGCGACGCGGGCTGGGGTAAATCGCGGCGGGTCCCGGGGGCGCATTTGAGTTGCGCAAGGCGATCCGCTAAGGCGCGCGCTCGCTCTTGACGACCGGATTTTTCATGACGCTGTATTCACGCTTCGCCGCGCATCTCGATGCGGCGCTCGATGCCCTTGTTGCCGCCGGCGACCTGCCGGCCGGGCTCGATCGCACTGCCGTGACGGTCGAGCCGCCGCGTGACCGGAGCCATGGCGACCTCGCGACCAACGCCGCGATGGTGCTGGCCAAGCCGGCCGCGACCAACCCGCGCGCGCTGGCCGAGAAGATCGCCGCGCAGTTGCGCGAGATTGAGGAGGTCGCGGCGGTGACGATCGCCGGGCCGGGCTTCATCAACATGACGCTGACCGAGGATACATGGCGCGCCGAACTGTCGGCGATCCATGACGAGGGTGCCGATTATGGCCGCTCGACGATCGGCGCGGGCGTCACGGTCAATATCGAATATGTCTCGGCCAACCCGACAGGGCCGATGCATATGGGGCATTGCCGCGGCGCGGTGGTCGGCGATGCGCTGGCGGCGCTGCTCGAATTCGCCGGGCACAAGGTGATCCGCGAATATTATGTCAACGATGCCGGTGGGCAGGTCGATACGCTCGCCCGTTCGGCGCATCTGCGTTACCGCGAGGCGCTCGGCGAGGATATCGGCGAAATCCCCGAGGGGCTGTATCCGGGCGATTATCTGGTGCCGCTGGGCCAGGCGCTGGCGCAAGAATTCGGCGACACATATGTCGGCGCGCCGGAGAGCGAATGGCTCGTGCTGTTCCGCAAGGCGGCGGTCGCGGCGATGCTGGTGCTGATCAAGGCCGATCTTGCGTTGCTCGGTATCCATCACGATCTTTTCTCGTCCGAGGCCGAACTGCAGGCGGCGGGCAAGCCCGAGGCGGCCGAGAAGGAGCTGCGCGCGCGCGGGCTGATCTATGACGGGATGCTCGAAGCCCCCAAGGGCGAGACCCCCGAAGACTGGGAGCCGGTGATGCTGCCGCTGTTCCGCTCTTCGCAGTTCGGCGACGACCAGGACCGGCCGATCAGGAAGTCGAACGGGCAGTGGACCTATTTCGGTGCCGATCTCGCTTATCACTGGCAGAAGGCGCAGACCGCCGACGCGCTGATCGACATCTGGGGCGCCGACCATGCCGGCACGGTCAAGCGTATCGTCGCGGCGGTGCAGGCGCTGACCGGCGGCAAGACGCGCTTCGACGTCAAGCTGGTGCAGATGGTGCGGCTGTTGCGGGCGGGCGAGCCGATCAAGATGTCCAAGCGGGCCGGCAACTTCGTCACGCTTGCTGATGTTGTGCGCGAAGTCGGCAAGGATGTCGTGCGCTTCACCATGCTGACGCGCAAGTCCGACGCACAGATGGACTTCGACTTCGCCAAGGTGGTGGAATTCTCGCGCGACAACCCGGTTTTCTACGTCCAGTACGCACATGCCCGGATCAAGCGCCTGAACCGCAAGGCGCAGGATGCGGGAATACACTGCTCGTCGGTCGACCTGTCCCAACTTGATACCCGCGAGCTCGAGCTGGTCAAACTCGCGGCGCAGTTCCCGCGCATCGTCGAGACTTCTGCGACGGCGCGTGAACCGCACCGTATCGCCTTTTATCTCAACGATCTCGCGGCTGAATTTCACGCCTTGTATAATCTCGGCAACGACCAGCCGGAGCGTCGTTTCGTGATCGAGGGTGATGCCACGATCACTTGTGCACGCCTTTTCCTTGCCGATGCTATAGGGCAGATCGTGCGCAACGGCCTGTCCATCATGGGGGTACAGGCGGTCGAGGAGATGAATTGATGGCCACGTCAGGCGGCGACTATGAAGTGCGCGACGAGGATCGGCTACCGTGGCTCGAAACCGTCGATGAGGATTATAGCGACGGCCCGTCGATCGGCCGGGTGATCCTGCTCGTCGTGATCGGGCTGGCGGTAATCGCCGCGGCAATCTTCGGCTTCTACTGGTTCAAGAGCCACCGCGTGACCGACGGCAATGGCGCGCTGATCGCGGCGCAGGAGGGCGACTACAAGGTCAAGCCCGACGAGCCCGGCGGGATGAACGTCACCGGCGAGGGCGATACCGCGATCGCGACCAGCGACGGCTCGGGGACGGGCAATGCATCGATCAATCTTGCCGCGATGCCCGAGGCGCCCGTTACGGGCACCAAGGTGACGCCCGCCAATCCGGCGGCGAGTGGCGCTGCCAAGACCGTCGCGCCGGTTCCCGCGTCGGGCGGCAAGCTCGGCGCGCCCGCGCCGGCCAAAGTCGCGCCCGCTGCCGATGCGGGTGCCGCGAGCGGGCTGATCCAGCTCGGCTCCTTCCCGAGCGAGGCCGAGGCCAATACGGCCTGGGCCAAGAAGGCCAAGCGCTTCAGCTATATCGGCGCGCTCGGCAAGTCGGTGCAGAAGGCCGAGGTCAATGGCCGCACCGTCTATCGCCTGCGCGTCAACGCGGGCAGCGCCGGGCAGGCGGGCGAACTTTGCGGCAAGCTCAAGGTTGCCGGCGAGGATTGCTTCGTCGCGCGCGACTGAACGGATGACTGACGTCATGGCGGCGCGGGCTTTTTTTGCCGGCGCCGCTCTGTCCTAACGCGCAGCGATCGATTAACCCGACCCCATGAAACCCGTCATCTTCGGCCTGAGCGGTCTGGCACTGACCGCCGACGAGCGCGCCTTTTTCACCGATGCCGATCCGCTCGGCTTTATCCTGTTCGGCCGCAACGTCGCCGACCGAGCACAAATGCGCGCGCTGACCGACGAGTTGCGGGCGCTATCGGGCCGCGATGACGTGCCGATCCTGATCGACCAGGAGGGCGGCCGCGTCGCGCGAATGAAGGCACCCGAATGGCCCGAATTCCCCGCCGGTCCTGCGTTCGACGCACTGTACGACATCGCGCCGATCTCGGCGATCGAAGCGGCGCGGGCCAATGCGCAGGCGATCGGCCTGATGCTCGCCGAAGTCGGCATCAATGTCGACTGCATGCCGCTGCTCGACGTCGTCCAGCCCGACACCACCGAGGCGATCTCGATCCGTGCGCTGGGTCGCGAGCCGCTGCGCGTCGCGGCGATGGGCCGCGCGATCGTCGACGGTCTGGCGCGTGCCGGGGTGGTCGGCGTGGTCAAGCATATGCCCGGCCATGGCCGCGCGCAGGTCGATACGCATCACCACCTGCCGACCGTGACGGCGACGGTCGAGGAACTGGAGATCGACCTCCATCCGTTCCGCGCGCTGAAGGACGCGCCGATGGGGATGACCTCGCACATCGTGTTCGACGCCTGGGATCCGGCAAGCCCCGCAACATTGTCGTCGATCGTGATCGACCGGGTGATACGCGGCGCGATCGGCTTCGACGGCCTGTTGATGACCGACGATATCGACATGAAGGCGCTGAGCGGCACCGCCGGCGACAAGGCAGCCGGGGCGATCGCCGCGGGTTGCGACGTCGTGCTCGATTGCTGGGGCCGGATGGACGAGATGCGCGAAATCGCCGCGCGGCTTGACGACATTTCGGCGCTGTCGCGCGCCCGGCTCGATCGCGCGATGGCGTCGGTCGCGGGCAGGGCGCCCGAGGGCGACATGGCCGCATTGATCGCCAAACGCGACGCGTTGCTGGCACTCGCGTGATGTTTCGCGCTGCCGAACGGATCGTGTAGCGTCGCACTCATGGACGCCGAACCCGTAACGCTGACGCTCGACCTCGATGGCTGGGAAGGTCCGCTCGACCTGTTGCTGGCGCTCGCGCGCAACCAGAAGGTCGATCTCAAGCAAATCTCGATCCTCGCGCTGGTCGACCAATATCTGACCTTCGTCGAGGAGGCCAAGACGCTGCAACTCGAGCTGGCGGCGGATTATCTCGTGATGGCGGCGTGGCTCGCCTATCTCAAATCGGGGCTGTTGCTGCCGCGCGACCCCGAGATCGAGCCGAGCCCCGAGGAACTGGCGCTGCGGCTGCAGCTGCGGCTCGAGCGGCTCAATGCGATGCGCGAGGCGGGCGCGCGGCTGATTGCGCGCGACCGGCTCGGCCGCGACGTGTTCCTGCGCGGCGCGCCCGAGGGGTTGCGCGTGGTGCGCAAGGCGGTGTGGCAGGCCGAGATCTACGATCTGATCGCCGCCTATGGTCGGATCAGCGCGCGCAGCCGGCCGGTGATGCACATCGTCGCCAACCGTCCGGTGATGACGCTGGAGGAGGCGCTCAATCGCGTCTCGCGGCTGGTCGGCGTGAACATCGCGTGGAGCACGATCGAGAGTTTCCTGCCCGAGGGCGCGGTCGGCATCTTCCGCAAATCGGCGCTGGCGTCGAGCTTCGTCGCCGCGCTCGAACTGGCGCGGCAGGGCAGGGTCGAGTTGCGCCAGAAATCGCCTTTCGCGCCGCTCTATCTCAAGGCGCCCGATGCGGGGGCGGCGGCATGAAGCGCGCCGATGAACTGACCCGCGCGGTCGAGGCGGTGCTGTTCGCCGCGACCGAGCCGCTGACCGTCGATGCCATCGCCACGCATCTCAACGGCGCGACCGGGGTGCGCGCTGTGCTCGAAGAGCTCGCCGCAGACTATGCCGGGCGCGGCATCGAGCTGGTGCGGCGGGGCGAGCGCTGGCAGTTCCAGACCGCCGCCGACATGGCGCATCTGCTGCGTCGCGACCGCGACGAGGCGCGCAAGCTGAGCCGCGCGGGAATCGAGACGCTGGCGATCATCGCCTATCACGAGCCGGCGACGCGCGCCGAGATCGAGGCGATCCGCGGCGTGCAGATTTCCAAGGGGACGCTCGACGTGTTGATGGAGGCGGGGTGGATCCGTCCGGCCGGGCGCCGCGAGGTGCCGGGGCGGCCTTTGCTCTATGCCACGACGCCGGAATTCCTGCTTCATTTCGGGCTGGCGAGCCGCCGCGACCTGCCCGGCATCGACGATCTGCGCGCCGCCGGGCTGCTCGATCCGATCGATCTGGCGATGGAACATGCCGGAATGTTGGACGATGACGACGTCGAGGTGGAAAACGGCGACGAAGAGGCCTAGATATGGGGCCTTCTAGGAGATTGAGTGATGGGTAGTTTCAGCCTCGTCCACTGGCTGGTGTTCGGTGGTATCGCGATCCTCGTGCTGGGAGGCGGTCGCTTCTCGAACATGATGGGTGATGTCGCCAAGGGCATCAAGCAGTTCAAGAAGGGCATGGCGGAGGAAGACGAGACGCCGGTGAAGCCGAGCCGCATCGAGGTGAAGCCATCCGATCCGGTGATCGATCGCGACGGCAATCGCGTGCGCGACAGCGAGATCTGACGCACGACTTCTGCCTCCGGCACTGGGTTTCGATTCCGAATGTTCGACATAGCTCCTACCGAACTGTTGCTGCTTGGCGCGGTCGCCATCATCGTGATTCCGCCCAAGGATCTGCCCAAGGCAATGCGCGTCGCGGGCTATTGGGTGGGGCGCGCGCGCGGTGCGGCGCGGCAGTTTCGCGCCGGTTTCGATAACATCATCCGCGAATCCGAGCTGAACGAGATGGAAAAGCGCTGGGCGGAGGAGAATGAGCGCATCATGCGCGAGCATCCGCCGACCCCGGCGATGCTGGCGCTCGATTCGCCGGGCGAGCATGACTGGACGGCCGAGGGAGGCGAAGCCCCGGTGGTGACGGTCGAACCGCCGGTCGTCGCACCGGTGGTGGACGACAATGGCGTGATCCAGGCTGCGCCCGCGATCCCCGCGCCGGAAGCCGTGGTGAAGAAGCCGCGGACGCGCAAACCGCCGGCACCCAAGCCCGAGGCATCGTCGTGAACGCGCCGGTCGACGAGTTGGAAGACAGCCGCGCCCCGTTGATGGACCATCTGATCGAGCTGCGCCGCCGGTTGCTGTGGAGCCTCGCGGCGATGGTTATCGCCTTTTGCATCTGCCTCTATTTCGCCGAGCCGATCTTCGGCGTGCTGGTCCATCCGCTGGTCAAGGCGGGGCAGAGCAAGCTGATCTACACCCAGCTGTTCGAGGCGTTCTTCGTCCAGCTCAAGGTAGCGTTCTTCGCCGGCATGATGATCGCCTTCCCGGTGATCGCCAATCAGCTGTGGCAGTTCGTCGCGCCCGGCCTCTACCGCAAGGAAAAGAAGGCGCTGCTGCCCTTCCTGCTGGCGACGCCGGTGCTGTTCGCGCTGGGGGCGTCGCTGGCCTATTTCATGGCCATTCCGGCAGCGCTGCACTTCCTGCTCGGCTATCAGGGCAATGTCGGGGGCGTGGAGCGCGAGGCGCTGCCCTCGGTCGACAATTACCTGTCCTTCACGATGCAATTCCTGTTCGGCTTCGGCATCGCCTTCCTGCTGCCGGTGTTGCTGATGCTGCTCGAGCGCGCCGGGATCGTCACGCGCAAGCAACTGGTCGGCGCGCGGCGTTATGCGATCATCGGTTGTTTCGCGATCGCGCTGGTTCTGGCGCCGCCCGATGCCGGATCGATGTTCATGCTCGCGGTGCCGCTGGTCGGCCTTTACGAACTGTCGCTGATTGCGATCTGGTTCACCGAGCGCAAGCGCGCCAAGACGACCGAAACGGCTGAAGCATAGCAACAGGCCCTCCGCCCGACATGTCGGGAGAGGGCCTGTTGCTCGTTTAAGGCGTAAAGCCGATTATTTGGCGTCGTCAGCCGTGTTGGCGACGGTGCGCCCGGCGGATTCGACATCGCGGCCCACGCCCTCGACGGTGTTGCAGGCGCTGACCAGCAGGGCGCCGACGATGGCTGCAATGCCTATGAACGTGCGCATGACATTCTCCTGATATTGCGATGAAGGGGGCGATGGTGTGGGACGCGGTGTCCGCAGGCGTTCAATGCCTGGCGCTCGACATCGTTCCGTCGCGAAGGATGGCCGGTGTTCAACGGATTATCGTGGTGGGGGAAAGTTTTGGGTCCGGAGGCGCCACCGGGGGGGGAGGGGGTAAGCGCGTCCGGACCCATATTTTGGATAGCGAGAGCGGGGGGGCATAAATTCGCTATCCGGTAATTAAAACGACGATCGCGAAGCTTGGTTCCCGGGGCTGCAAATTTTTTCGAAAGATTTTCGCAGGGGTCAGTCGCGGCCGGAAACGGCGATCGTGATCTCATAGGCGCCGACCAGCGGGTCGTGATGCAGCTTGGCGCGCAGCTGGCGCGACAGGCCCTCGATCACCCGGCCGTAGCGTTCCGTCAGGATCTTGCGCAGCGCGTCGCCATCGACCAGCGCCGGCGCATTGACGCGCAGGACCGCGCGCTCGTCGCTCTCGCCCGGCTTGACCGACACGCGCACCTGCGTCGCGGGATTGAGCGTCATCGCCATCTCGATCAGCTCGGTGAGCAGGAAGGTGATGGCGATCGCGGTGTCCTGCGTGACGAGATAGGGATCGACGTCGATCACGATGCCGAAATGCTTGGCGGCGTCCGGCGCGGTGGCGCGCAGATTCGAGCTCAGTTCGCCGATGACCGAGCGCAGGCTCAGCCCGCGGTTTTCCTCGAGCTCGGCGAAATGGTGGCGATGGACCACCGCCAGCGCATCGACGCGCCGCTGGATCGAGGAATAGGCGTCGGACGCTTCCTGGCTCCGCGCGCCGCGCGCATGGAAGTTGATCAGGCTGGAAATGACCTGGAGGTTGTTCTTCACGCGGTGATGGACCTCGCGCGTCAGCCGCGTCTGACGGACCAGCCCCTCGGCGAGGCCCGCTTCGTGCGCGGCAACGGTGCGGCTCAGCGCGCGGAAAGTATCGCCGAGGTCGCGGATCTCGTGCGACGGCACCGCGCGCATGTCGCCGGGATCGATCTCCTCGCCCGGCATGAATGCCGCGACGTTGCGTCGCAGGCGCTGCAAGGGACGCAACAGCAGCGCATCGACGACCAGCCAGCCGATGCACGCCGCAGCGAGCCACATCAGGATCGGCAACAGCATGGCGAGCAGCACCGGCGAGGTGATCGGCGCGCGCGGCACGCTCATTTCCAGCCGCAGGTCGTCGATGCCCAGCGCGGCGCGTTGCGCGGCGTTGCGAACGAGGGGACCCGACGCCGGATCCTCGACCAGCGTCAACCTCATGTCCCCGCCCGTCAGCCGGGCGCCATGCGGCAAGGCAAAACCGCTCGGTTGCGCGGTCTCGGTGAGGAACTTGACCGGGAAAAAGGCCGCCGCATAGGTCCCCGGGCTACTGCCCGCGACCGACAGCGTCAGTCCGCTGCCGGGGATGATGCGCGCCGTGATCGGGCTGTTGGCGCGGGGCGGCAATGGCGCGATCGACCGTGGCAGCGCCCCGCCGCACAAGGGATGCGCGTGGCGATCCAGAATGACGAAGCGCGTACCGCTGGCCGCCTGTTGCGCGAACACGCCCTGCGCGCGGGCGCAACTCGGCGCGTCGCCCGGATCGGCGCTCAGTGCCGACAGCGCGGCGCGCAGCGCGGTCATGTCGCCGATCAGCTCGTTCGACAGCTTGCGCGCGCTTTCGTTGAGCGCGACGCGCAACTGCGCCGCAGCGATGTCGTCGGCGGTCTCGGTCGTGCGCAGGGAAGCGAGGAAAGCGATGATCGCCAGCGGCAACAATGCGGCACTGAGGATCAGGAAGATCTTCGCGCCGGTCGGCATGCGGGCGAACAATGACATTTCGCCGTTCAGGCGCGCTACCGGCGACGCGGGTTCAGTCACGGTGAAAAATGGTCACAGCCGTCAGTCTAGCTTGCCCAGCAGATCCAGCATCTCGGACGGGATCGCCTCCTCGACGGTCTTTTGATAAACCCCGCGCAGGGCCGCGCCCATGTCGCGGTCCTTGTTGTGGACTTTGGCAGCGCGCCCGGCTGGCGGCTTTTTCGAAGTTACGTCGGCCGAACGCAAATCCGTCCCCCTTGTGCATCCGGTCAAGCCGGGCATGATGAAAAAACCGGTAACTACCGGCACTGCAATGACGCGCCTACATTCCGCCACGAGCTGATGAAACTAAAATCCGCTTCGTTTGTTCCATGCCCAGCGCGAAATATCGGGGGACCCGTGCCGGTCGGTGAATCGCGTTGCATTGGTGCCGGCTCCCTTCCACAAGGACCGGGCATATTTTTGATGGAGATCCCGACAGCCATGTCGCTTGGACAACAGCTTGCCCCACACCTTCCCTTCCTGCGCCGCTACGGTCGCGCGCTGACCGGCAGCCAGTCGCACGGTGACAAATATGTCCGTGCGACGCTCGAGGCGATCGTCGCCGCGCCGACCGAATTCCCGCGTGAGGTCGATCCGCGGCTGGGCCTTTATCGTATGTTCCAGGCGATCTGGGCCTCGACCAATTTCGACGAGACGCCCGAAAATGCGAGCGCCGATGCGACCGACGGCGCCGAGGCGATCGCGCGCGCGCGGCTGTCGCGGATCACGCCCTTGTCGCGTCAGGCGCTGCTGCTGACCGCGATGGAAGGCTTTACCAGCGAAGACACCGCCTATCTGATCGAAGTCGAGCCGCGTGAAGTCGATGGCCTCGTGTCCGAGGCGCTTGCCGAAATCGACAAGCAGACGCGTGCGCGAGTGCTGATCATCGAGGACGAGCCGATCATCGCGATGGATATCGAAACCATCGTGCGCGATCTCGGCCATGAAGTGACGGGCGTTGCGGTCACGCGCGACGAGGCGGTCGCGCTGGCAATGGAAGATCGTCCGGGCCTGGTGCTCGCCGACATTCAGTTGGCCGACGACAGTTCGGGCATCGACGCGGTGAAGGACATCCTTGCCGAGTTCGAGGTGCCGGTAATCTTTATTACCGCCTTCCCCGAGCGCCTGCTGACGGGGGAGCGGCCCGAGCCGACCTTCCTGATCACCAAGCCGTTCCAGCGCTCGACGGTGAAGGCCGCTATCAGCCAGGCGTTGTTCTTCGATCAGGCGACCGCACCGGTCGCCTGAGGCGGCCTGACGATTTTCGCATGAACGATACGGACCCAAAACGTTATTCATGGGTTTAGGGTTCATGCCAGATCAAGATGAACCCGTTCACATCAGCGGCGAGGACGCCCGTTCGGGCGCCACGCCGCACATGACCCGCTATATTCTCGGCGCCTCGATGGTGCTGGTTATTATCGTGTTTGCCATTCTTTTCCTGCGGTGACGCGGTGTGGGGGTTGAGCTGATGATAGAGACGACCGGCCGCGCCATGCGGCCAGCAAACGGAGCCGCATGACCGATATCATCGATCACGACGAGGAAGCGGCGCCGGTCGAGCACGTCGCGCTGTCTGACCCCGAGTTCAAGCAGCAGCTCGCGCAGGTCATTCCGCATTTGCGCGCCTTTGGCCGGTCGCTCTCGGGCAGCCGCGACCTTGCCGACGATCTCGTCCAGGAAACGCTGATGAAGGCATGGGCGGCGCGCCAGCGCTTCCAGGCCGGCACCAACATGCGCGCCTGGACCTTCATCATCCTGCGCAATCTCTATCTCTCGCAGATGCGCCGCGCGCGCTTCAAGGGCGAGTGGGACGATCTCGTCGCCGACCGCATCCTTGCCGCGCCGGCCAGCCAAGATCGCCATGTCGAGCTTGGCGACATGCAGCGTGCGCTGCTGCACCTCCCGCAGCCGCAGCGCGAGGCGCTCATTCTGGTTGGCGCCGGCGGTTTCGCCTATGAGGAGGCGGCGGAGATCTGCGGCGTCGCGGTCGGCACGATCAAGAGCCGGGTGGCGCGCGGTCGTGTCGCGCTCGAGACGATCATGAACGATAATTCGCTGCCGTCACGACGGACGCACAGCAACGAACCCGGCATGACGGCACTCGATACGATCATGGGCGAGGTCGATGATCTGAGCCGCAATCACGGCGGCGGGGAAGGCTGAATCAGCGCGTGACGGACGTCGCCCGGTCAAGCTGGGCGAGCATGACCGTGAAATCGTCGGGCAAATCGTCCGATGCCGCGAACGCCGTCCGAAAGACGCGGCTGAACGGGTCGCTCGCATGAGGGGCGGCGATCGTCCGCAAATCGGGTGCCGAGCGTAGCGCGGCCGGGAATTCTTCTTGGGGCATTAAGTCCAAACGGCCGACTTGGCCATTTTGTTTCTTGCAAAGTGCTGCCGTGAGGGCGGAAAGCGGCGAAGATGGAATACAGCGCCCTCGCACCCGCGCTTTTCGATGCCTGTCGACGCGCACGCGCCGAAGCGCCTTTCCTGCGCCTGTTGCTCGACCGCGAACCCGATATCGCCTCGGCGGCGGCCGAGGGCCGCCTTCCGGCGGTGGAAGATGCCCGGATCGACGATCCCGCCATGCCCGTCGGGCAGCGATTGCGTCTGGAGCGACGGCGGCTGGCGCTGATAGTCGCGCTGGGCGATCTCGCCGGGCTGTTCGATCTGACCGCGGTGACGGGCGCGCTGAGCGATTTCGCCGACTACGCGCTCGACGCGGCCATTGCCGCTGCGATCGGCGAGCGTACGCCGGATGCGCCGTGCCGTGGCTTCACCGCGATCGCGCTGGGCAAGCAAGGCAGCCATGAGCTCAACTATTCGTCAGATATTGACCCGATCCTGCTGTTCGATCCGGCGACGCTGCCATGCCGCCCGCGCGAGGACCCGGCGGATGCCGCGGTGCGCATCGCGCGGCGCGTCGTCGAGTTGCTGCAGACGCGTGATGGCGACGGCTATGTCCTGCGCGTCGATCTGCGGCTGCGACCGTCGCCCGAAGCAACGCCGATCGCGTTGCCGGTCGATGCCGCCATTTCCTATTATGAATCGCTGGCACTGCCATGGGAGCGCGCCGCGTTCATCCGGGCGCGCGCCGCGGCCGGTGACAAGGCGCTCGGCAATCGCTTCCTCGAGACGATCCGGCCGTTCATCTGGCGCCGCGCGCTCGATTTCGGCGCGATCGGCGAGATCAGGGACATTTCGCGGCGCATCCGCGACCACCACGCCCAAGGGCAGGCGTTCGGCCCGGGCTTCGATCTCAAGCGCGGCCGGGGCGGCATCCGCGAGATCGAGTTCTTCGCGCAGATCCACCAGCTGATCCATGGCGGCCGCGATCCCGCGCTACGCGCCCCGGCAACCCGCGATGCCCTGGCGCGGCTCGCCGAAGCCGGCTGGATCGGTGCCGATGAAAGCGCTGCGCTCAGCCGCGCTTATACGATGCTGCGGACGATCGAGCATCGCGTGCAGATGGTGGAAGATCGCCAGACGCATCATCTGCCGACCGGCACGGCGCTCGACGGCGTCGCGCGGCTGCACGGCGTCGCCGATGGCGCGGCCTTGCTCGACCTGCTGCGACCGTCCGTGGCGACGGTGGCCGCAACCTATGACTCGCTCGATGCGGGGGAGGGGAGCAACCTGTCGGCCGATCGCGACCTGTTGATCGGCCAGCTCGATGCCGCCGGGTTCGCGCATGACGATGGCGTTGCCGAGCTGATCGACCGCTGGCGCGGCGGTACCTATCCGGCGTTGCGCAGCCCGGCGGCGCGTGCCGCGCTGGAGGCGGTATTGCCGTCGCTGGTCGAGGCGCTCGGTGCTGCGCCCGACCCGCATGCTGCGATCGTCCGGCTCGACGTCATGCTCGGCCGGCTGAGCAGCGCGGTCAATTTCTTCCGGCTGATCGAGGCGCGGCCCGCGCTCGCGCGACTGCTCGGCGCAATCCTCAGTCATACGCCCACGCTGGCCGATGCGCTCGGCCGACGGCCCGAATTGTTCGATGGCCTGATCGATGCCAGCGCGCTCGATCCCGTGGGGTCGGTCGAAGCGCTGATCGCGGAAATGCAGCTTGGCGCGGGCGACGGCGACTATCAGCAACAGCTCGACCATGTCCGCCGCATCGTCGGCGAGAAGCGGTTCGCACTCGGCACGCAGATCGTCGCCGGCGTCAGCGATCCGCTCGACGTTTCGGCCGGCTATGCGCGCATCGCCGAGGCGGCGATCGGCGTGCTCGCCACTGCCGCGACGGCGGCCTTCGTCGCGGTGCACGGCACGGTGCCCGACAGCGAGCTCGTCATCCTTGCGCTGGGTCGGATGGGCGGCGGCGCGCTGACCCACGCCTCCGATCTCGACCTGATCTATCTGTTCACCGGCGACTATATGGCGGAGTCGGACGGCGCCAAGCCGCTCGGCGCGGTGCTCTATTACAACCGTCTGGCACAGCGCATTACCAGCGCGCTTTCGGCGCAGACGGCGTCTGGGCCGCTCTACGAGATCGACACGCGGCTGCGGCCCTCGGGCACGCAGGGGCCGCTCAGCGTGTCGCTCGACGGCTTCGAGCGCTATCAACGCGAAAGCGCCTGGACATGGGAGCATATGGCGCTGACCCGCGCGCGGCCGGTGTTCGGCGCGCCGGCGGCGCGCTCGGCAACGCAAGCGGTGATCGATGCTGTGCTTCACGGTGCGCGGCCGACCCGCGCGATCATCGCCGACGCGGTGGCGATGCGCGCCGAGATGGCGGCACACAAGCCGCCCGCCGGGCCGCTCGATGCCAAGCTCCTGCCGGGCGGGCTGGTCGATCTCGAATTCGCCGTCCACATGGTCCAGCTCACCCGGCTGACCGGCTTCGATCCGCATCTCGGCAGCGCGATCGACCTGCTCGTCGCGCAGGACCTGGCGCCGCCAGCGTTGCGCACCGCACACGACACGCTGACGCGATTGCTCGTCACGCTGCGGCTCGTCGCGCCCGACGCGCAGCCGCCCGCGCCGGCGACCTGTGCGCTGATCGCGCGTGCGCTTGGCCTGCCCGATTGGGCTGGGGTGATTGCGTCGCTCGACGCGACCCGGCAGGAGGTGACGGACTATCTCGCCTCGGTCGCGGCCGATGGCGGGGCGCATGAGGGAGACGGCAATGGCATTGGATGAAGGCGCGAAAATCCCGGGGATCGATCTGGCGACGCCGGCCGGCGGACAGGTCAATCTGCGCGACTATGTCGGCAAGCCGCTGGTGCTGTATTTCTATCCCAAGGACGATACCTCGGGCTGCACGCGCGAAGCGCAGGATTTCAGTCGGCTCTATCCGGAATTCCAGGCGCTCGACGCCGAGGTGCTCGGGGTCTCGCGCGATACTCCCGTCAAGCACCGCAAGTTCATCGAGAAATATGACCTGACCGTGCCGCTCGCCTCCGACGACAGCAATGCCGCGATCGAGGCGTTCGGCGTGTGGGTCGAAAAGACGCTTTACGGCAAGAAATATATGGGCATCGACCGCTCGACCTTCCTGTTCGACAAGGCCGGCGTGCTGGCGCGGGCGTGGCGCAAGGTGCGCGTGCCGGGCCATGCCGTCGAGGTGCTCGAAGCGGTCAAGGAACTGAGCTGATCCGCGAGCGCACGATTGCCGGCGCCGCCCGCGTCGTGCTCGATACGGCCGATCCGGCGGCCAAGGTGCGCGCGGCACGCGCGGCGGCGCGCGCGTGGCGTGCCGGCGCGCTGGCGCATGACTTCGACGTCGCGATGCCCGAGCGTCCGGCGCGGCCGGCGGCGCCTGAACTGCGCCCACCCTCGCACATGCCGCGGCGCGGCAAGGGCGGATCGGAGCGCGGCCGTATCGCCCTGCTCCACGCGCTGGCGCATATCGAGTTCGTCGCGATCGACCTCGCCTTCGATCTGGTCGGCCGCTTCGGCGACGGTTTTCCGCGCGAATTCGTCGATGTGTGGATCGGGGTCGGCGCCGACGAGGCAATGCACTTCGCCCTGCTCGATCGTCGCCTGCGATCCCTTGGCAGCCATTATGGCGCGATGCCGGCGCATGACGGGCTGTGGGACGCCGCGACCGCGACCGCGCACGAGCCGCTGGCGCGGCTTGCGGTGGTGCCGATGGTGCTCGAAGCGCGCGGTCTGGACGTCACACCGACGATGATCGAGCGGTTCGCGGCTGCCGGTGATCAGGCGAGCACACGGATCCTGCAGCGCATTCTCAGCGATGAGATTCGCCATGTCAGGGCCGGCACTATCTGGTTCGAATTCGCCTGTCGTCGGGCCGGACTCGCCCCTGAGTCGCACTGGCGCGCGCTCGTTGCGCGTTACTTTCGCGGTATGATTAAGCCGCCGTTCAACGACTCGGCGCGTGAGTCTGCCGGTCTGACGCTGAATTACTACGCGAGCCTTGCCTCGGTCTGACAAGGCAGGCCACACAACATACCGAAGTCCGGGGCGCGGAGGGGCCGCTACCGGGATGTCAAGGGGGCGGGGCCGGTCGTTTCCGGTTATCGCTAGGGTCGACGGGAACGCATGGCAAAGATTTCATTCGCGTCGGGCGCGCAGGCTTTTGCGCGGTTCAGCAGTTATTTCACCACACGCGATTTTATTTTCCACGACGGGCGTGATTTGCGCCGCTTCAGCGTTGGCGGGCGCGCCCAGGCCATGATGGCCGGCATTGCCGCCGTTACCCTGTGTTTCTCGGCTTATGGTGTTGCCCAGGCGGCGGTCGGTGCGGTCGCGTTGAGCGGTGTCGTCGGAACGCCGTTGTCGCCCGAAGCCAAGGTCGCCCAGATGCAGCTGCGCGTCGCCGCGATGCAGGCCGATGTCGAAAAGATTCGCGCCGTTGCCGCCGCCCACGCCGCGCGCGTCGAGCAGCGTCAGGCAATCATCACCGCTGTGGTTTCCGGCAAGGCCGACCAGCGCGCGCTGGCGATCGTGCCGCAGCCGATCGACCCCAAGGCCGACGCGCTCGCCGCCGATGTCGTCGCGCCGCTCAAGCAGGTCGAACAGCATCAGGTCGCCACCGTCGCCAAGGTGCGCAAGGTCGCCGAGCTGCGCTATGCCAAGGCCGCGGCCAAGGTGCGTAGCCTTGGTCTTGCGCCCGAGCGTTTCGACGCTGCCGTCCCGGCGATGGGCGGACCTTATGAGGCCGCGAACGGTGCCGAGGCCGCCGCCGACATCCGCGCCGACATGCAGTTCCGTTCGCTGTTCATGACCTGGAAGAAGCTCGACAATCTCGAACAGGGCACGATCGCCATCCCGTCGGTCCAGCCGGTCGAACGTCTCGCCTTCACCAGCAATTTCGGCATCCGCTCCGATCCGTTCCGCGGCACCGCCGCTTTCCATGCCGGGGTCGACATTCCCGGCCCGCTCGGCACGCCGGTCTATGCCACCGCCGATGGCATCGTCGATCGCGCCGAGCGCGCGGGCGGCTATGGCAACATGGTCGAGATCAATCATGGCAAGGGCATCCAGACGCGCTACGGCCATCTGTCGAAGATCCTCGTCGCGCCCTTTACCCGCGTGCACCGCGGCCAGTTGATCGCGTTGATGGGTTCGACCGGTCGTTCGACCGGCCCGCACCTCCATTATGAGGTCCGCATCGATGGCGCGGCGGTCAATCCCGCACCGTTCCTGCAAAATGCCGATTACCTGCTTGCCGCGCAGGATCGTTCGGTCAGGACCATCCCCGTCGTGGTCGGCGGTGCAGCCGACTGATCCTTCGGACGCGATTTCCGGGTTGATGCGGTTGCCGTCGGCGCCGTGACCGCCTATCTCGCTGACATGGCGACGCTGGCTCCTGAAATCGCACTGACGCCCGCTGCGGCGGCACGGGTTGCGGCAATCGCCGCCAAGCAGGGCAAGGCCGCGATCTTGCGACTCTCGGTCGAGGGTGGCGGCTGTTCGGGCTTCCAGTACAAATTCGGTTTCGCCGACACCGCCGAGAGCGACGACGCAGTTGCCGAAACCGATGGCGTTCGGTTGGTCGTCGATTCGATCAGCCTCGATCTCGTGCGCGGCGCGGCGGTCGACTATGTCGAAGAGCTTGGCGGCGCGGCGTTTCGCGTGACCAATCCCAATGCGGCGTCGGGCTGCGGCTGCGGCACCAGCTTCTCGGTCTGATCGCGCGCGTTGAAGATCGTCACCTACAACGTCAACGGCATCAAGGCGCGCCTGCCGCGCCTGCTGGAATATCTTGCCGAGCAGCAGCCCGATATGGTGTGCCTGCAAGAGCTCAAGTCGAGCGACGAGACCTTCCCCGAGGCTGACATTCGTGCCGCCGGTTATGGCGCGGTGTGGCACGGCCAGAAGAGCTGGAACGGCGTCGCCGTGCTGGCAAAGGGCATCGACCCGGTCGAGCGCCAGCGCGGGCTCGCCGGCGATCCCGAGGATGCCCATAGCCGCTATCTCGAAGCCGAGGTGAACGGCATCGTGATCGCCTCACTCTATCTGCCGAACGGCAATCCACAACCCGGCCCGAAATTCGATTACAAGCTCGGCTGGATGGCGCGCCTCGCCGAGCGCGCGCGCGCGCTGCTCGCCGAAGAGGTGCCGGTGGTCCTGGCGGGCGATTACAATGTCATCCCCAATGACGACGACACTTTCTCGGTGCGTGCGATGCAGGACGATGCGCTGATGCAGCCGCAGAGCCGCGCCGCCTATCGCGCGCTGGTCGCGCAGGGCTGGACCGATGCGCTGCGCACGCGCCACCCCGAGGGCCGCGTGTGGACCTTCTGGGACTATCAGGCAGGCGCATGGCAACGCGACGCGGGGTTCCGCATCGATCACCTGCTGCTCAGCCCGCAGGCTGCCGACCGGTTGGTCGATGCCGGCGTCGACAAGGAATATCGCGCCCGTGAAAAGGCCAGCGACCATGCGCCGACCTGGGTGCGGCTCAGCTGATCCGGGCCAAGGGGGCATGATGAAGAAAATCGCCTGTGCCGTGCTGACGCTGCTGCTCGTGCCGACAGCTGCCCTCGCCAAGGATCGCGATTATTGTCCGACCCGGCCGGGGCTTGGCACGACGCCGTGTACGATCGCGCCGGGTCGCGTGTCGGTCGAAACCGCCCTGACCGACTGGACGCTCGAACAGGATTCCACCCAGCGCAGCGACACCGTGCTGATCGGCGACACCTTCGCGCGGCTCGGCCTTAGCGACTCGATCGAAGCGCAATTCGGCTGGACGCCGTTCGGCCATGTCCGCACGCGCGACAAGCTTGCCGGCACGGTCGACAGCACGGGTCGCGTCGGCGACGTGACGCTCGGCCTCAAGGCCAATCTGCTCCATCCGGACGGCAGTGGTGTGTCGATCGCGGTCCAACCTTTCGTCACGTTGCCCGTCGGGCGCGCGCCGGTCGGTGCGGGTGACTGGGGCGCGGGCGTGGTCGTCCCCGTGACCTTCGATCTCAGCGACACGGTCAATTTCGCCACCACGACCGAAGCCGATGCGGCGGTCGATCAGGACGGTCATGGACGGCATTTCGCGGCGAGCGAGACGCTGGGTCTCGGCTTCAAGCTGAGCAAATCACTGACCGCGACGATCGAGGGGCAGGTGCTGCGCGACCAGGATCCGTCTGGCGCGACGACACAGGGGCTCGCCTCGCTGTCGCTTGCGTGGATGGCGAAGGACAATCTGCAATTCGATATCGGTGCCGTCGCCGGGCTCAACCGCGACGCGCCGGATGCCGAAGTCTATGTCGGTATTTCACGCCGCTTCTGAGCGGCTACCGGACTCTCCCGTCGGCGTCACCTTCCCAAAAACTGGCGACGAATACCGAGAGACGGCGTGAATTGCTATTCACTCCGCGTTCATTTTTCTCGCTATCTCATTGATAAATAACACTTTGAGTGTATGGCACACTTAATGCACTAACACAGATGCCACCGGACGGTCCGACTGGCATTTGTGGAGGATATGATGTCGAAATTCCTGTTGCTGTCGCTCGCAACCGTGGCGTTCGCCAGCCCGGTCCTCGCGGAAACCAACGCTGTCGGCGCCAAGGGCGCGGTGAATCCGAGTCCGGCTCCGACCGCGACCGCGCCGTCGGAACAGCGCTACTGCGTGGTCGACGATCAAACCGGCTCGCACATTCCGCGCAAGACATGTCTGACGCGCAAGCAGTGGCAGGCGCGCGGGTTCGATCCGTTGAATCCATGACCTGGCGGGGTGCCCGCGGTGCCGTGGAGGGCGGCGCGGGCACATGCCGTGCACGATAGCAGGACGGCGGCCACATGGCGGCTGCACAGGGCATCGCCACAAGGACGGGATGAAGAACAGTCCCTTCCGAGCCCGGTTCGGCTTCGCTCTCACCGGTATCGTCACGGTGTGGCAGCGTGAGCAGAGTTTCCGCACGCACGTCCGCGCAGCGGCCCTGACCGTCGCCTTATTGTTGGCGTTGCGACCCGGCTGGCTGTGGGCTGCGCTGCTGTTGTCGTCGGCGGTGCTGGTCATGGCGCTGGAAATGGCCAATGCCGCGCTCGAATATCTCGCCGATCAGGTCCACCCCGACATCGCGCCCGGTATCGCTGCCGCCAAGGATGCCGCAGCGGGCGCGGTATTGATCGCCAGCGGCGGCGCGCTGGTCACGGCGATGCTGATGCTCGGCGATCTCGCCTACAGGTGCTTTTCGTAGACCTGATAGACCTTGTTGACGTGGCTGTTGATCGCATCGGCGATGGCGTTCATCCCCTGATTGTCGTCGAGCACCCAGCCGATCTCGCCCTCGGTGCTGCCATAATGGGCGACGGCATCGCGACGGATATATTCGATCATCATGAAGGCGAGCTGGCTCGCCATGCGCGATGCCTGCAATTCCTTGACCACGCCCATCAGCGGCACGCGCATCGTCCGCGCCTTGGGGCGGCGCAGCCACAACAGCAGCTTGGCCCAGCCGAACGGGAAGAGGTTGCCGCCCAGCGGCTTCAGCGTTTCGTTGAGGTCCGGCAGGGTGATCATGAAGGCGACCGGCTGACCGTCGAGTTCGGCGATGCGGATCAGCTCGTTGAACACGATCGGCTTCAACTTGACGCCGACATCGGCGATCTCGGGCGGGGTCAGCGGGACGAAGCCCCAATTGTCCGACCAGGCATCGTTGAGGATCGCCAGGATGATCGCGGCTTCCTCCTCGAACTTCGTCTTGTCGACCATGCGGATCCTGATCCGCGGATTGCGCTCGCCCGACTGGATGATGCGCTGGACGATCGGCGGAAAGGGCGTGGTGATGTCGAGCCGATAGGTCTTCAGTTGCTTGACCGGCAGATAGCCGGCGCTTTCGATCCATTCCCGGTAGATCGGCTTGGCATGCCCCATCATGATCGTTGGCGGGTGATCATAACCCTCGATCAGCAAGCCGGGCTCTTCCCAGATCGACATGCTGATCGGCCCGAGCACACGGTTCATGCCCTGGCCGCGCAGCCAGTCCTCGGCGGTGTTGATCAGCGCGCGCGCGGCATTCTCGTCCTCGGCATCGAACAGGCCGAACTGGCCGCAGCCCGGCCCGAAGCCCTGCGCCGGCGGCATGGTCAGCGCCAGCGTGTCGATATGCGCGGAGATGCGCCCGACCACCTGCCCGCCGCGTTCGGCGAGGAACAGCTGCGCCTTGGCGTGGCTGAACCAGCCATTCTTCTCGGGTGTGATCAGGCCCAACGCCTCGCCCTTGAGCGGCGGCACCCAGTTGGGATCGTCCTTGTAGAGCCGGAAAGGCAGCGCGATGAACTTCTTGCGATCGGCCTTGCTGTCGATCGGGCGGATGGAGAGCGGAGCGGTGTTGGCCAAGATAAAGGCGCCTTGCTGAGGAGCGCGTGCAGTCCCGCGCGCGCCGCGCGCTGTCAAGCCGTGCGGCGCGATTCGGCCTTGGTCAGGCCTGTAAACGCCAACATATAGCCACTATCTAAAGGCAATGGCCTTTCCCATGAACAGTTCGCTTGCCCTCGATCCACACCAGCCCGCGCATGCCGGCACGGGCCCTGTGCCGCGCGCGCCGATTGCCGACGACCGTGCGCTGCTGCGCGCCGCGGCCGATCTGGCGCGCGAGCTCGCCACGCCCAAGCCGGCGATCTATTGGGCCGACAGCCTTGCCTCGATGGTGATCGGCTATGGCGCGCTCGCCATCGCGGTGTCGGCCGTGCCGACGGTCTGGGCGGTGCTGGCGGGCGTGGTCGCCATCCTGGCGCTCTACCGCGCCGGCAGCTTCATCCACGAACTGACCCATCTCAAGGCGACGGCAGTGCCCGGCTTCCGGCTCGTCTGGAACCTTCTCGTCGGTATTCCACTGATGGTGCCCTCCTTCCTTTATGAGGGCGTGCACAGCCTGCACCACGCCCGCACGCGCTATGGCACGAGCGAGGATCCCGAATATCTCCCGCTCGCGTTGATGAAGCCATGGACGCTGCCGCTGTTCGTGGTCGTCGCCGCGCTGGCGCCGATCGCGTTGTTCGTGCGCTTCGCGCTGCTGGCGCCGCTTTCGCTGGTGATCCCGCCGCTGCGCCGCTGGCTGGTGGCACGTGCCTCGGGATTGCAGATCAACCCGACTTTCGCGCGCCGACCGCCCGAAGGTGCGTTCCGCACGATGTGGATCGCGCTTGAAACCGCGACCAGCCTGTGGGCGATCGGGCTGCTGACGCTCGTCGCGACGGGGGTCATCCCGCTCAAAGGCTTCCTGATCTTCCTAGCCATCCTGTCGGGCGTCACCGTGCTCAACCAGTTGCGCACGCTCGTCGCGCATCTGTGGGAGAATGAGGGCGAGCCGATGACGGTGACCGCGCAATATCTCGACAGCGTCAACGTGCCGCCGCCAGGGTTGCTACCGGCGCTATGGGCGCCCGTGGGCCTGCGTTACCATGCGCTGCATCACCTGCTGCCCAGCGTGCCCTACCATGCGCTGGGCGAGGCGCACCGTCGCCTCATCGTCGTGCTCGCTGCCGACTCGCCTTATCACAAGGGCAACCATCGCGGCCTGTTACCGCTGGTCGGCAAGATCGCGCGCAGCACGATGGTGACCCGTTAGGGCGTAACGTCGTTGTACGATGCGGCGCCGGATTCGCCCATCGTTTCGCCTTCCGAACCGACCGCACGATTGCTTGCTTCCGTTTCGATCGCGTCAGGACTTGTCGTCGTTCGTCTCGATACCCAAAAACTCCGGAAGTGCCTCGACGAAACGCCGTTGCGCCCCATATTCGTGGGCAATCTCCCTGACACCGGCAACAAAAGCGACCCGAGCCTCGATACCAGCCATTTGCATTGCGCCGGCTAACTGCTCGGTCGCTGCGACCGCGGCGTCCGGATCGATCACTTCGTCGTCGGAAAATTCGAGGAAGATCGTGAGGTCGACCAGAGCCCTGATGATCTGCCGGTCGATCACTCCTCGGTCCTGATCAGCACCGCCTCGCCGATCAGCAGGAACAGCAGGAACGGCGCCCAGGCGGCGAGGAAGGGCGGGTAGGCGCCGAGATTGCCCATCGCCAGCGCGAAATTGTCGCCAAGGAAATAGGTGAAGCCGAGCGCCATGCCGAGCACCGCGCGGAGGAACAATTTGCCCGAGCGCGCCAGCCCGAAGGCGGAGATCGCGCCGAGCAACGGCATCAGCACCGCCGACAGCGGGCTCGACAATTTGTGCCACATCGCCCCCGACAGCGCCTTGGTCGGCCGGCCCGCATCGGACAGGTCGCCGATCGCCCGGTAAAGCTCGCCGAACGACATGGCATCGGCATCGACGCTCGCCAGGGTAAGCTGGTCCGGACGCACGCCATGGCCGATCACCACCGCGCCGAGTTTTGTCAGGCGACCGCTCGCGACATCGAACCGCGTCGCCGGGCCGATCCGCCAGCCATCGCCGGCGCGCACGCCATGCGACGCGCGGATGATGCTCGCCATGCGCCCGTCCTGACGGTCGTACAGCGTGACGTCGCTGAGTTGTGCGGTATTGCCGTGCCCGCGCACCTGCGCGACCTGGATCAGGTCGTCGCCATCGCGTACCCAGACATTGGAGCGGTCGCCGCGATCGACCGGTAGCGGTGCATAGCCGCCTGCCTTCCATACCGAGAGCGTTGCGGTCGCCCGGCTGACGATGCGGTCGTTGAACGCGAACGACAATATCGCGATGCCGAGGCTCGCCACGATCAGCGGCGCGAGCAATTGATGCGCCGAAAGACCCGAGGCCTTGAGCGCGACGATCTCGCTGTTCTGGTTCATTGTGCTCAAGGTCAGGATCGTGCCGAGCAACACCGCGAACGGCGTGAAGGTGGCGATGATCTGCGGCGCGCGCAGGCTGACATAGCGCAGCTCTTCGGCCTGGCCATTGCCATGATAGGCGAGGATGTGCCCGGTCTCGCTGAGCAGATCCATCATCTGCAGGATCAGCACGAGCGTGGCGAGGATCGCCAGCGTGCGCACCACAAATGCCTTCGCCATGTAGATCGTCACGGTGCGCGACGGGAAGGGATTCAGCGCGATCATGCCGTTTTCGCCTCACGCCGCTTCGGCAATAGTCGGCCGAGCAGCTTGGTCACCTTGGAGAAGCTGCGCTCGAGCGCGCCGATCGGCTGGCCGCCAGGCACGAAGGCGATGACATAATACATCCAGCAGCAGATCGCCGCGAACACGGTGAACGGCACCCACAGGGCAAAGAAGGGATCGATCTTGCCGAGGCCGCCAAGCGCCTGCCCATATTCGTTGACCTTGTGATAGGCGACCACCATCACGATCGACAGCACCACGCCGAGCGCCGAGGTCGAGCGTTTCGGCGGAATGCCCAGCGCCAGCGCCAGCAAGGGCAGGAAAAACATCGACAGCACCTCGGCGAGCCGGAAGTGGAATGCCGCGCGACTGGTGTCGCGCTCCTCCTCGGTGGCATGGCTGTCGTGCCCGATGCGCACCAGTTCGGGGAGCGTCCGTTCGACATTGATGCCACCCCGCGTGCGGAAGGTCTCGATCTTGGGCAAGGGGATCGGCAGGTCGTGCGAGGTGAAGGTGAGCACGCGCGGCGTGACGAAGTCCGGCGCGTTGTTGATCAGCGTGCCGTTGGTCAGCCGGAAGATGATCTCGTCGGGATTGTCGGTGGCGAGGAACTGGCCGCGTTCGGCGGTGACGGCGTACCAGTCGCCCCTCTTGCCGGCATATTGCACGAAGATGCCCGAGAGTTTGCGACCCTCGTCGCGGCTGTCCTCGATCCGCACCGTCGCGCCATTGGGAAAATGCGTGAACTCGCCGACCTTGATCGAGGCGCCGAGCGCACCGGTGCGCAGTTCGAAGCGCAGTTTCTCATAGGTATAGCGCGCGTCGGGCTGAATGAAGCCGACGATCGCCAGGTTGATCAGCGCCAGCCCGATCGCGAACATGTAGGGCACGCGCAACAACCGGTGATAGCTCAACCCGACCGCGCGCAGCACGTCGAGTTCCGAGCTCGTCGCGAGGCGACGAAACGCCAGCAGAATGCCGAGCAGGAGCCCGATCGGGATGCCCAGGCCGAGATATTCCGGCAGCAGATTGGCGAGCATGCGCCACACCACGCTGACCGGTCCGCCTTCATTGGCAACGAATTCGAGCAGGATGCGAATCCGGTCGAGAATCAGCAGCATGGCCGTAATCGCGAGACAGGCAAGCATCGGCAGTGCAATCAGCCGGGCCATATAGCGGTCGATGGATTTCATGATCGCTTGAAACGGCCTTTATGGGCTGGGCGGGTCGGGGCGAATGCCAAGTCGAGTGGCTATATCGGCGCGAGAGCGCGCCGTCAGCTACAAATCACGCTGCCGCCACGCGATCGGGCGCCGCGCGTGATGCCGCTACGGCTTCGCCCAGCGCACGGTCGAGTGCCGCGATGGTGAATGGCTTGCGCAGCACGGCATGCCCGCCAAATGCCGCCTCTCCGGCATCGCCGGCAAAGCCGGTCACGAACAGCACGGCGATGTGCGGCCAGCGCGGGGTCAGCGCGGCGATCATTTCCGGCCCGGTCTGCCCCGGCATCAGCACGTCGGAGACGATCACGTCGATCGCGCCATGCTGTTCGAGCAGCCCCGGCGCGGCGAGCGGATCGTCGCACGCGATTGCCTCGTGGCCGAGTTCGCGCAGAGCGCCCATCGTCGCGCCCAGCACGCGCGGATCGTCCTCTACCACCAGTACGCGCAGCGCGACGGGGGTCGCTTGCGTCTCCGCCGCAACGGGCGCGTCGGTGACGCCGCTGGCGGCATTCTGGTGGCGCGGCAGGAACAAGGTCACGGTCGTTCCGCTGCCAAGGGTTGAGTCAATCACGATCTCACCCTCGGCCTGGCGGACGAAGGCGAAGGCTTGGCTCAGCCCCAGCCCGGTGCCCTGGCCGGTCGGTTTGGTGGTGAAGAAGGGCTCGAAGACGCGCTCGATCGTATCCGGCGTCATGCCGCAGCCCGAATCGGTGACGGCGATGGTGACATAGTCGCCGGCCGCGCAGCTGCCGATCGCGCCTGCCGCGAGGCTGCGCCCTGCGGTGGCGATCGCCAGCGTCCCGCGTCCGTTCATCGCGTCGCGCGCATTGACCGCGAGGTTGAGCAGGACATTTTCGAGTTGCAGCTTGTCGGCGCGCGTCGCCCAGCCGCAACCATCGTCGCTGACAGTGACCGTGATGGCGCCGCCGATCGTGCGATCGAGCAGGTCGGACATGCCGGCGACGAGTGCGCCGGCCTCGATCGGTTCGGCGCGCAGCGCTTCCTCGCGCGAAAAGGCGAGCAGGCGACGCGTCAGCGCGGCCGCCCGGTTGGCACCTTCCATCGCGCTGTCGATATGTCGCGCGGTGTCGGGGCCCCCGGCCTTTAGCTGCCGCGCGGCAAGCTCCAGCCCGCCGATGACGACCGCGAGCATATTGTTGAAATCATGCGCGATACCGCCGGTCAACTGGCCGACCGCTTCCATCTTCTGGATCTGTCGCAGCCGGCCTTCCTGCGCGCGGAGTTCGGCGGTAGCGCGCGCCACGGCTTCCTCGAGGTCAGCCGAACGCTCGCGCTCCACCTCGGCCTCTGCGCGCGCGCTGGCGCGCTCGGCGAGCGCCTGGACGGTCAGCCAGCCAAGCACGATCGCGCCGAGCACGATCAGCCCGCCGAACACCATCAGCACCTTCGCGGCATTGCTCGACCAGGTGACCGAGGCCATCGCATCGCCGGTGCGGCGTTCGAGCAGTGCGCGCTCGCGCCCGATGATCAGTTCGAGCAGGTCGTTGATCCGCGCCAGCGATGGCGCCTGGCGTGCCGCATAATAGCGCGCCAGCGCCTGATCGTTCTTCTTGTAGCGCGTGCTGAGCGCGACATCGACGAGCTCGTCGCCGCGGGTGCGATAGGCGATGCGGAGCGCATCGATCGGGCGCTGGAGCGACGGGTTGTCGTCGGTAATCTGATCGAGCCGGTTGATCTGGTCGCCGGCGAGCTTCCACTGGTCGAAATAGACCGAGCCCAATGCTTCATCGCCGCTGATCACATAGCGCCCGAGCGATGCCTCGGACTGGGCGATCGTGCCCGACAAGGTCCGCGCGAGGATCATCACGTCATAGCTGTGGCGTTGCAACTGCAAGGCGTGGTCGCGCTCATGGTTGGCGTTGCCGACGGTGACCACCAGCGCGATCAGCACGAACGCGCCCATCGCCGCCGTGACGATCAGCATGATCGTACGCCAGGCGCGTCGCGGCTCGCCCATGGACGCCATGTCGGCATCGGTTGCGCTCATGGCGACGGTCTCTACCCCCAAGCGCGACTCGTGGGAAGTCGCGTCCTGCCGATCAGGCGATCACGCCCAGTGCCTGGCCCGCCGCGCGGAACATGCCGAGGACGGTCTGGATCTGCTCCGCACTGTGCTCGGCGCAGAGCGAGCAGCGCAGCAGATAGGTGCCGGCCGGGGTCGCCGGGGGGCGCGCCATGTTGACGTACAGCCCGCCCTCGAGCAGCGCCTGCCACATCGCCACTGCCTGGGTCTGGTCGTCGAGGATGATCGCGATGATCGCCGATTGCGGCGTGTCGGTGCCGAGCTTGAAGCCCATCGCCTTCAAGCCACCATGCAGCGTGCGGGCATTTTCCCACAGGTGCGCGCGCTTGTTATGGGCGTGCATCAGCTTGCGGATCGACATTGCGGCCGTCGCCACGACGGACGGCGGCAGGGATGCGGTGAAGATATAGGGGCGGCAGGCAAGGCGGATCGCCTCGAATTTGGGATGGTTCGACACGCAGAAACCCCCGACCGTGCCGACCGATTTGGAGAAGGTGCCGATGATGAAGTCGACATCGGCTTCGCAACCCTGGTCCTCATACACGCCGCGGCCATGCGGGCCGAAAAAGCCCATCGAATGCGCCTCGTCGCTCAGCACCATCGCGCCATGCTTCTTGGCGACCGCGACCATCTCCTTGAGCGGCGCGATGTCGCCGAGCATCGAATAGACGCCCTCCAGCACGACCAGCTTGCCGGCTTCCTTCGGCAGACGGCCGAGCCTTTTGTCGAGATCCTCGACACTGTTGTGGCGGAAGCGCACGATCTCGGCATTGCCCTGCGCGCAGCCGTCATAGATCGAAGCGTGGCTGTCGGCGTCGAGGATGACATATTCGCCCTTCCCGGCGAGCGTCGAGATCATGCCGAGATTGGCCATATAGCCGGTCGAAAAGACGATCGCGCCGGTCACACCGTAGAAGTCGCGCAGCGCCTGTTCGACCTCCATATGGTCGCGGAACGTGCCGTTGAGCATGCGGCTGCCATTGGTGCCCGAGCCGAACTGGTCGAGCGCGTCCTTGCCGGCCTGGATGACGTCGGGGTCGAACGTCATGCCCATATAATTATAGGTGCCGAGCAGGATCGTGTCCTTGCCCTTGATCACCGCCTCGGTCGGCGATTTGACCTTGTCCATGACGATCGCGAACGGATCGGTGACGCCCGAATCGAGCAGCGCCTGGCGCTCGGCAATCAGGCCGTCGAATTTGGACATCAGGTCGCGCTCGGGCGCGATCGTCGCGGGGTTTTCGGGCAGCGCCTCGGCCACCAGTCCAGCATCGCTCATTGCGTCAGCCCTTCAGCTTCTGCACCGCATCGACCAGCTGGCCGACATTCTCGATCTCGGCCTGCATGTTCATCGTGATGATGATCTCGAACTCGTCCTCGATCGCGGCGACGAAATCCATCACCGTCAGACTGTCCCATTCGAGATCGCCCTGGAAGGTGGTAGCATCGCTCAGCGCCACGCCCTTCTTGTTGAAGGGTTCGATCTGTGCGGCGATCGTTGCGAAGGTCTGGTCACGGTCGGTCATGCTCGATCCTTATTCGGTCGCGGCGGCGATGCCAATCGAATGCGGCGGGAAGGCGGCACCGGCTTGGCAAGCGCGAACGCAAGGCGCAACATCCCATCAAGGCAATTCGGGGGGATCTATGTCGAAGACGCTGCCGCACGATCATCCGGACTATGAATTTCCCAAGGAAGTCCACAACATGCTGGTCTCGGCACTGGCCGCGCATGTCCAGCTGTCGGCAATGGCGGATACCAAGGCCAGCATCCTGATGGGCGCGACCTTCGTCGTTTTTACGTTGACGATCGGCCAGATGGGGTCGGCGACGCTGCTTGCCTCGCCCTCGTTGATCCTGCTCGGCGTATTTTCGTTCATCGCCACCGTGCTGTCGGTCATGGCGGTGATGCCCAAGATCAAGACGCCCAAGGGCCGCAACCCCAACTTCCTGTTCTTCGGCGTGTTCAGCACCGTTTCCGAAGCCGAGTTCGTCGATCGCATGATCGACGTGATGCGCGACGAGGAAACCACCTATCGCATCATGCTGCGCGACCTCTACCAGAATGGCATGGTCCTTCAGAAGAAGAAATATTATTATCTTACAAGAGCGTATCAGGCATTTCTCGCTGGCATTATCCTCACGTTGGTAGCGTTTCTGGTGCAAGCGGCGACCGGTTGGCCGCATCATTGAGAGATATGGTGAAGTTTCTTCGCCAAGAAACTGATTTATGACAAAAAGCTAGACTGTCCAGCTTAGAGCAGGCCGTTTTCGCGATACCATTTTGCGGTCGCGGCGAGCCCGTCGGGCGTGGCGATCTTCGGCTGCCACAATTGCGTCGGCGGGCGCTTCGTGGGGTCGACGGTCCAGTCTGGATGGCAGAAATAATCGACCCGGTCGGGAGTCAGCTTGGCCTTCGTGCCGCGCACCAGCCGGTCGCCATGCGCGATCAGCGTCAGCAGCGCGCGGGGCAGGGGGATCGGCAACACGCGCTTGCCGACCGCCGTGCCCAGCGCCGTCCCGAAGGCGCGGTGCGTCCATCCGCCGGCGACGCCGTCATCGGCCTCGAGCACGAGCCGTCCCGGCTCGCTTTCGGTCAGGACCAGCAACAGCGCGGCGAGATCGTCGACATGGATCACCGACAGCCGCCCGGCGCTCGGCAACAGTGCCAGGCCCCATTGGGCGATGCGGAACATCTCGCGCATCTCCATGTCGCTCGGGCCATAGACCGCTGGCGGCCGCACCACCGTCCAGTCGAGCGTCGAAGCGACGACGCGCGCTTCTGCCTCGGCCTTGGACCAGCCATAGGTCGACAGATCGGGTTCGCGTGCGGCCAGCGAGGAGACGTGGACGAAGCGCCGTATGCCGGCAGCCTCTGTCGCGGCGAGCATCGCTTCGGTCCCGGCGATGTTGCCGGCGGCAAAGCCCGCACGATCGGGCGCGTTGACGACCCCGGCGACATGAATGACGGCGTCGGCGCCTTCGACCAGCCTGGCCAGCGATGCGCTATCGTCGAGCGCACCCTCAATCCAGTGCAGACCCGGCCGTGCCGCTTGCGGCCGTCGTGTCAGCGCGCGCAGCTCGTGCCCTGCGTCCAACGCCTGCTCGATCAGTCGTGCCCCGACAAAGCCGGTGCCGCCGGTCATCGCGATCACGCTCACAGCATCGCCATATGGCTGCGGTGGACCAGGGTCGCGCGCGGCGCATAGCCCAGGATCGCGGCATGTTCCTCGCTGCGCCGGCCCGCGATGCGTGCCGCGTCGGCGGCGTCATATTCGGCCAGCCCGCGCGCGATCGGTCGGCCGTCGGGAGCGTGGATCGCGATCAGGTCGCCGCGCCGGAAATCGCCCTCGACGTGCGTCGCACCCGCGGCGAGCAGGCTTTTGCCGGCGGTGAGCGCCGTCACCGCCCCGGCATCGACGCCGATTGCGCCGCGCGCCGTCAGTCGCCCGGCAAGCCACGCCTTGCGCGCCCGCGCCGCGCCCGTCGCCGCGAACACCGTGCCGCGCCCGGTCGCGGCGAAACGCGCCAGCGGGTGCTGGTGCTTGCCCGACACGATTGCCAGTTGAACGCCCGCCGCCGTGGCGATTTTCGCCGCGGCGATCTTCGAGATCATCCCGCCCGAGCCCATGCCCGATGCGGAGCCGCCATCCGCCATCGCCTCTATCGCGGCGTCGATCCGTCCGACGCGCTCGATCAGCCTGGCGTCGGGGTTGCTGTTGGGGTTGGCGTTATAAAGGCCGTCGACGTCCGACAGCAGGATGACGCCCTGCGCCCCCGCCGCCTGCGCAACGCGCGCGGCGAGCCGGTCATTGTCGCCGAAGCGGATTTCCTCGGTTGCGACGCTGTCATTCTCGTTGATCACGGGCACGACGCGCAGCGCGAGCAGGCGTGCCAGCGTTGCCGAGGCATTGAGATAACGCCGCCGATCCTCGAGATCGTCGAGCGTGACCAGAATCTGCGCCGCCGTCAGCCCTTCGCCCGCGAGCAATTCGGCCCATACCTGGCTGAGCGCGATCTGCCCCGTCGCGGCGGCGGCCTGCGCATCCTCAAGGCTCGCGCGCCCGCCCTTGGGCAGGTTGAGCCGCCGCGCGCCGAGCGCGATCGCGCCCGACGAGACGATCGCGATCTCCTGTCCGTCGCGGTGCCGCGCGGCGATATCGGCGGCGAGGCTTGCAAGCCACGCGCGGCGCACCGTGCCGTCGGCGCCGACCAGCAGCGACGAACCGACCTTGACGATCAGGCGCGCGCAGCCGGCGGTGTCGAACGGCGATGTCAGAGCGGCGACCACTCGATCGCATCCTCGGCGCCACTGTCGTCCACCGGCGCGCCGCTGGCCGGGCCGATCGCCTCGATCAGCTTGTCGAGCACCCAGTCGACCCCCGTCCCGGCGGCGGCCGAGAGCGGGATGACCTCGGCACCGCTCGCCTCGGCAAGTTCGGCCGACAGCGCTTCGATCAACTCGTCGTCGAGCATGTCGATCTTGTTGAGGCCGACGACGAACTTCTTGTCGATCAGCCCGGCGCCATAAGCTTCCAGCTCGGTGCGCACGATACGGAAACTCTCGGCCACGTCGGCGTCATTGGCATCGACGAGATGCAGCAGCACGCGGCAGCGCTCGATATGCCCGAGAAAGCGGTCGCCGATCCCGGCGCCCTCTGCCGCACCCTCGATCAACCCGGGAATGTCGGCGACGACGATTTCGCGGTTCTTGTAGCTGACCACGCCAAGCTGCGGCCGGGTGGTGGTGAAGGCATAGGCGCCGACCTTGGCTTGCGCATTGGTCACCGCGTTGATGAAGGTCGACTTGCCGGCATTGGGAAGGCCGACCAGCCCAGCATCGGCGAGCAGCTTGAGCCGCAGCCACACCCAGGCTTCCTGATAGGGCCAGCCGGTGCCATGCTGGCGCGGCGTGCGGTTGGTCGAGGTCTTGTAGGTGGCGTTGCCGCGCCCGCCGTCACCGCCGCGCAGGAAAACCTCACGCTGGCCGACGACGGTAAAGTCGGCGAGCACTTCCTCCTTGTCCTCGGACAGGACCTGCGTGCCGACCGGCACCTTGATGACGAGGTCCTCGCCGCCGGCACCGGTCATGTTCGAGCCCGCACCGCCATGCCCGCGTGGCGCGCGGAAATGCTGCGTGTAGCGAAAGTCGATCAGCGTATTGAGGCCGGCCACCGCCTCGAAGATGATGTCGCCGCCCTTGCCGCCATTGCCGCCATTGGGGCCGCCATATTCGATGAACTTTTCGCGCCGGAAGCTGACCGCGCCGGGGCCGCCTGCACCCGAGCGGACGAAGATCTTGGCCTGGTCGAGAAAATGCATGTCAGCGGCCTCCCGCCGGCGCGGCGTGATGGTTCGCCAGCAGCGCACTGGTCGCCAGCGTTCGTGCCGTCTCGCGCGGCAGGTTCAGCGCTTTCGACATCGGCCCGCCGAGCAGCGCATCGCCCAGCGCCATCAGCACCAGTTGCAGCGTCTCCTCGCGCAGCGTTACCGCAGAGGCGCCGTCATAACCCTGATCGGTCGCCAGTTCGTCGACCAGCGCGTGAATCGCATCGAGGATCGGGTCGAGCGCATCCTGATTGCCCGACAGGATCATCCAGCTCGCCATCGCACCGGCACCGCGTGCGAAGGCGTCGAAGGTCAGGTCGACCACCTCGCGCGGGTCCTGGTCATTGGCGCGGGCGCGCTTCGCCGCGTCGAGGATCCGCGCGGTGATGCTGTCGGCGAGATGCTTGATCAGCGCGCGCTGCAAATCGGCGGCCGAGCCGAAATGATGCAGCAGATTGGCGTGCGTCCGGCCGATCCGTGCGGCGACCGCTTTCAGCGTCACCGCCTGCGGCCCCTCCTCGAGCAGCAGCGCGCGCGCCGCCTCGATCGCGGCGTCGCGCGATTCTTCGGGAGATAGACGTTTGCGGGGGGACAACATGGACGAAACGGCAATTCTTCAACACGGATGACAAGCGGTCCTGTTCGGCGGTTTTGTCCGCGAAAGCAACCATGCGCGATGCGCCGCCCCACCGGTCACGAGCGTGACCGGTGGGGGAGGGGGCCGGATCGCTTCACGATCAGGCGGCGAGGCGATCCATTCGGCAGTCGCCATCGTCGAGATCGAAGACGAAATCGGCGCACGGCGTCTCGCCGCCGCGTGCCAGCGCCTCGCGCGGCGCGATCCGCCCGGTCGGGCGAAAGCCGAGCTTGGTCAGCACTCGGCCTGATGCAGGGTTGTCGACGAAATGCCCGGCCTTCAGCCTGCGCAGGCCCAGCGTGTGCCGCGCGGTCGAGACCATCGCGCGGCCGGCCTCGGTGGCATAGCCGCGCCCCCAGGCGCTCGGCGTCAGCCAATAGCCGAACTCGTGACCATCCTCGATTTTCGCCATGCCGATCCCGCCGATCAGCTGCGGGTAATCGCCGTCATGCGTAAGGATCAGGCAGAAGATGTCGTGCGGCGCGCGCGGGCGCGTCAGGAACGCCTCGGCATCGGCCACGCCATAGGGCCAGGGCACTTTCGACAGGTTGCGGACCACGCTCTCATGGCCGATCGCGGCGGCGAGCTGCGGGGCATCCTCGGCCCAGGCGGGCCGGAGCGTCAATCTTGCGGTACGCGCGAACATAGATACTCTCCTCGTCGCTTCGCGATGCCGCTGGCACGCCGAGATGACGTGGTCGCGACAATCGCCGGGGAGGGAGCATGAAAAAAGGGAGCCGGTGCGACCCGCTCCCTTTTGATGGTTTCCTGGTGGAAACCCGGGTCGCCCTGCTGGGCAACCCGGTCGGTTGCCCGATTATTCGGCCGCGAGGGCCGGCATGTCTACCGAGCAGAATTTGCGCCCAAGCTTGCCCTCGTGGAACGCCACGCGGCCGCCGGTAAGCGCGAACAGCGTATGGTCCTTGCCGATGCCGACATTGCGGCCCGGATAGAACTTCGTCCCGCGCTGACGCACGAGAATGTTGCCCGGAACGACGGTCTCGCCGCCGAACTTCTTCACGCCGAGGCGACGACCGGCCGAATCACGACCGTTACGCGACGAACCGCCTGCTTTCTTATGTGCCATTTCGACTCTTCCTCGAACTTACGCTTCGGCGGCCGCGGGGGCGTCGCCCTCGGTGGCCTTGGGCTTGCTCGCCTTGGCCTTCTTCTCCTGCGCACCGATTGCGGTGATCCGCAGGATCGTGTGCAGCTGGCGATGGCCGTTGCGACGACGGTAGTTGTGACGACGGCGCTTCTTGAAGACGATGATCTTGTCGCCCTTCGCCTGCGCGATGATCTCGGCGGCGACGGTCAGACCCTCGACCGACTTGAGCTCCGAGCCTTCGCCCGCCAGCAACACGTCGCCGAGCGTGATCGACGCCCCGGCTTCGCCCTCGATCTTGTCGATGACGATCTTATCTCCGGCGGCGACGCGATATTGCTTGCCGCCCGTGCGCACGATTGCGAACATGGCCCTCATCACTTTCAAAATGCATATGCCCGCCCGGGCAGGCCCGGCGGGAGAAGGAGCGTCGCTAGGGGCGGTCGCCGATTCTGTCAACCGTAAAGGCGCACGGGCTCGCTGTGGTTCCATGGCAACAGCCGGCATTTATATGGCCGAAACGGGCATGACGCTATTGTGACAGCTCCGGGATGGCATACTTTCCCAGTCAACGGCGCGTCGGGAAAGCGCGCCAACTAGGAGGGGTTGCCATGTCTCGCATCCGTTTGATCGCACTTTTCGCCACCGTGTCGACCACCGCGCTGGCGTTCCCCGCCGCGGCGCAGACCGCGCCGGCGCCCGCGACCGCGCCCGCCGACGATGAGGCGAATACGGTGATCGTCACCGGCACGCGCGCGGTCAACCGCACCGTTGCCGACAGCCCGGTGCCGATCGACGTGATCACCTCGGAAGCATTGTCGGCCTCGGGCCTGGGCGAAACCAACAAGATCCTCAACCAGCTCGTTCCGTCGTTCAACTTTCCCCAGCCGTCGATCACCGATGGTACCGACGTGATTCGCCCCGCCTCGCTGCGTGGCCTGTCGCCCGATCAGACTTTGGTGCTGGTCAATGGCAAGCGCCGCCATGTCAGCGCGCTGATCAACATCAACGGCTCCGTCGGACGCGGCTCGGCGGCGGTCGATCTCAACACCATCCCCGCACTCGCGATCGACCGGATCGAGGTGCTGCGCGACGGCGCCTCGTCGCAATATGGCTCCGACGCGATCGCCGGCGTTATCAACATCCAGCTTAAAAAGGCCAATCATGGCGGCAAGGCGCAGGTCAGCTATGGCAAGTACATCACCACCGAGCAGGGCGTCGCCAATGTCACCGGGCTGGCGCTGACCGGCGGGCAGCCGACGCTCGATCCGACCGACAGCCGCATCCTCGCCACCACCATCGACGGGCAGAAACACGCCAATGACGGCGATCTGTGGACGCTCGGCATGAATGTCGGCATCCCGATCGGCCCGGGCTTCATCAACATCACCGGCGAATATCGCGACCGCGACAACACCAACCGCGCGGGCTTCGATCCGCGCGCCAACTATAATCGCCCGACCGCGGCGTTCGACCCGCGCGAGATCACCTTCAACCGGCAGAACTTCCAGTTCGGCGATCCGCACACCGAGGACTGGAACGTTTTCGTCAATTCCGGCATGCCGCTCGGCGATTTCGACCTGTATGCCTTCGGCTCATACTCGCGGCGCGATGGCTCTTCGGCGGCGAATTTCCGCCAGTCGTCTTCGGCCAACAACCGCGATTTTTCGGTGCTTGCGCCCGGAACCACGCCGAATACGGGCAATTTCGTCCCGCTGCGTGCCGACGGCTTTCTCCCCTTCATCGGTTCGAAGCTGACCGACTATTCGGTCGCGGTCGGGGTCAAGGGCCTGCTCGGCGGGTGGCACACAGATCTGTCGCTGGTCTATGGCCACAACCAGTTCGACTATCGCACCGAAAACAGCCTCAACGTCTCCTATGGGCCGACCAGCAAGAACTCGTTCGATTCGGGCGGGCTCGCCTTCGGCCAGTTGACCGGCAACCTCGACGTCTCGCACGAGTTCGAGGTCGGCTTCGCCAAGCCGCTGACGGTCGCGTTCGGCGCGGAATATCGCCACGAGAACTTCAAGATCCGCCCCGGCGAGACCCAGTCCTTCGCCGCGGGCCCCTATTTCGTGCCGTCGCAGACGACGACCGCGGGCAACTGCACCACGCTCGCCGGGGTATACAATGCCGGCACCGGGGTGTGCAGCTTCCCGGGTCGCGCCGCGCTGGTCGGCGCGCAGGGCTTCCCCGGTTTTCCGACCTCGGCCGCGACCGATGCCAGCCGCCACAGCTGGGCTGCCTATGGCGAGTTGGATACCGATCTGTTCGCCGGCTTCACCGTGACGGCGGCTGGCCGCTACGAGCATTTCTCCGATTTCGGCAGCACCTGGAACGGCAAGTTCGCCGCGCGCTACGAGATCGTATCCGGCTTTGCGATCCGGGGCTCGATTTCCAACGGCTTCCGCGCGCCGTCGCTGCATCAGCAATTCTTCACCACCACCTCGACCAACTTCATCGGCGGCTTGCCGGTCGATATCTCGACGTTGCCGGTGTCGAGCGCGGTTGCGCAGGCGCTTGGCTCCAAGCCGCTGAAACCCGAGCGTTCGCTCAACATCTCGGCCGGTGCGACCGCCAACCCGTTCCGCGGCTTCAGCCTCACTGCCGACTATTATCACATCAAGATTCGCGACCGGGTCGTGCTCAGCGAGAATCTCGGTGCGGCCGGCAGTGGGACGACGGCGGTCAACGCCGCGGTCAAGGCGATCCTCGATGCGAACGGCTTCCAGTCGGTCGGCGCCGCACGCTTCTTCATCAACGGCCTCGACACCACCACCGAGGGCGTCGACGTCGTCGGCAGCTATCGCTTCAACGCCGGCGGGCTCGGCAAATGGACGCTGACCGCGGCGCTCAACGTCAATCGCAACAAGATCGATAAGCGTCTCAACGCGCTCGGGCCGCTTGCCGCGATCCCGGGGCTCGTCCTGTTCGGCCGCGTCGAGGGTATCCGCTTCACCGACGGCCAGCCCAAGGACAAGCTCGTGCTCAGCGCCGACGGCACCTTCGGTCCGTTCGGCATCAACGCGCGGACCACGCGCTATGGCAAGGTCATCTCGCCCGGTGCGACGGTGCCGATCGCCGATCCGACCAGCCTCACGCTGTACGGGCCGGACGATGTGTTCCTGCAGCCGAAATGGATCAGCGATTTCGAGATCCGCTACACCTTCAAGAGCCACGCGACCTTCGCGATCGGCGCCGACAACCTGTTCGACGTCTATCCGACTCGTCTGCCGACCGGCAATCGCCCCGCCGCGATCGGCGGGCAATATCCGCTCGCCAACTACTATCTGCCGTACAGCAGCTTCTCGCCGTTCGGCTTCAATGGCCGCTTCCTCTATGGGCGTTTCACCGCGTCCTTCTGATAACAAGCGACAAGGTGATGGGAAAAGGGGGCCGCGCGCCCCCTTTTTCTTGGCCCTGTCGATGCGCGGAACCGTGACGTTTCCGCAACAATCAGTGGCCACGTGGCGCTTCCGTGAAGTTTATGTTGCAATGCCGCGACGAATATGGCGCAATTCGAATCGTACCGGATTGGCCACAACAGGTCAGGATAAAGGTGCCGACGCGCCATGCTTTCGGGGCATGGCGTAACGTAAAATACTGGAAGCGCCGGCCAGCGATAAATCAAGGCGCGCAATAGGAGAGACGTGTTGAGGCCATCCAGCGACGTTGTCGCTGGATATAGCTTAACTGCGCGCAAAGTGGCGTAAATATATCTTACTCGGGGAATATTTGATTACGATCTTGCAATTTTAAATCACTGAACGGGGAGCGGATCCTGAGGGCCACCTTTCAAGATGGGGGACTCAGCATGCATCGACACACAATCTCCGTACTCGCGCTGGCCGTTGCGAGCCTTGCCGCGACGCCTGCTTTCGCCAGCGCACCGCCGGCCGAGCCGGCACCTGCCGTCAGCGCCGACCCGGCCACGCCGGACGACGTGATCGTCACGGGAACGCGCACCCTCGGCGTGACGGCGGTCGAGAGCGCCACGCCGATCAAATTGTTCGATGCCGATGCGCTGAGCCATGTCGGTCAACCCAACCTCAACCAGGTCCTGACCCAGCTGGTGCCCTCCTTCACGGCCCAGGCATTTGGCGGCGACACTGCCAACCTGACATTGTCGGCGCGCTTGCGCGGCCTCAGCCCCAACCACACGCTCGTGCTGGTCAACGGCAAGCGTCGCCACGGCACCGCCAACCTGGCGGTTCTCGGCGGACCTTATCAGGGGGCGGCGACCGCCGATCTCGATCTCATCTCGCCATCGTCGATCAAGCGCATTGAGGTGCTCGAAAGCGGTGCCGCGGCACAATATGGTTCGGACGCGATCGCTGGCGTGATCAACATCATCCTCAAGGACGACAAGGAAGGCGGCAGCGGTTACGCCACCTATGGCAAGACCTATGGTTCGGGCGGCGAGACCTATGCCGGCACGCTCCATCTCGCGACCAGGGTCGGCGAGGACGGCTTCCTGAACGTCACCCTGTTCCACCGCTTCCACGATTTCACCCAGGTCGGCGGTCTTGATCGCCGCGTGACCGATGCCAGCGGTAAGCTGCTCACTACCGCGACCAGCCCTGCGCTGTCGGCGGCACAGCAAGCGCTCTATGCCAACATCCCGGGCTTTCCGTACGTCAACAAGATCAATGGCGACGCCAAATCCTATCTCACCAACGTCTCGTTCAATGCCGGCTATGATTTCGGCGGCGTCGAGGCCTACAGCTTCGGCACGTTCAGCAAGCGCATTGCCAGCGCCTATGAGAATTTCCGTGTGCCGGATCGCATCATCGCCTCGGCGGTGCTCGGCGTCGGCGGCACGCTCGGTGCGCCGGGCGCGATCGTGTTCGATCCGAACGGCGACAATCCTTCCAACGGCTTCAACCCACGCGAGGGGATTCGCGAGGAGGATTTCGGCATCACTGGCGGTCTGCGCGGCAACGTCGCAGGGTTCCATTTCGACCTCAGCTCGACCTACGGCCAGGACAAGAACGAGGTTTACACGCTCGATTCGGCCAACCGCTCGCTGTTCATCGATACGCACTTCACCCCGACGACCTTTTATGACGGCCTGTTCAAGTCGAGCGAACTGACCCTCAACGCCGATTTCACGCGTGAGATCGAAGCCGGCATGGCCGCCCCGCTCAACGTCGCCTTCGGCGCCGAATATCGCCGCAACCGCTACGAGATCGGCGCCGGCGATGCGGGCTCGATCTACAAGGAGGGTGGCCAGTCCTATCCCGGCTTCCGCCCGTCCGACGCCGGCGTGCATAAGCGCACCGGCACGTCGCTCTATCTCGATCTCGATGCCAAGCCGGTCGAGGCGCTCAAGCTCGATGCCGCGGTCCGCTACGAGCATTATTCCGATTTCGGCGACAAGGTGATCTGGAAGGTCAATGGCCGCTACGACTTCTCTTCGGCCTTTGCGCTGCGCGGCACCATCTCGACCGGCTTCCGCGCGCCGACGCTCGCCGAATCCTATTATTCCGCCACCAACGTGTCGCCGACCTCGGCCTTCGTTCAGCTACCGGCCAATTCGGCGGCCGCCAAGCTGATCGGCTTCCAGAACCTGCAGCCCGAAAAGTCGACCAACTACAGTTTCGGCGCGGTCATTCGTCCGGCACCGAAGCTGATCGTGACGCTCGATCTCTACCAGGTGAGCATCCGCGACCGCATTCTCGGTACCGGGTCGATCTTCGGCAGCGGCGGTGCCACCAACTTCCCGATCGTCACCACCGCGATCGTCGCCAACGGCAATGTCCTTGACCCGACGGTCAGCCAGACCGGCATCAATATCTTCACCAACGGCGCGGATACCCGCACCCGCGGTATCGACCTGGTGCTGAGCTACAGCAGCGACTTCGGCAGCGCCGGTACCGTCAACTGGACGCTGTCGGGCAACTACAACGAGACCAAGGCCACGCGGATCGCGCTAGCGCCCAAGACGCTGACCGCGCCGGGCGCAACGGCACCGATCGCGCTGTTCGACCAGGGGGCGATCAGCTACCTCGAAACCGCTTCGCCCAAGGTCAAGATCGTCGGTTCGGCGCTGTGGAAGCTCGGCCAGTTCAGCACGACGGCTCGCGCGACCTTCTTCGGCACGACATCGGAATATCTCAGCCCGAACGGTGGCACCTTCTACCTCCAGCGGGTGCCGTCGACCGTCATCGCCGATCTCGAAGTCGGCTATGATCTCGGCGCGGTCCAGGTGTCGCTCGGCGCGAACAACCTGTTCAACAAGCGCGCGCCGACCATCTCGCAGGTGCCGGGCACGACCAACACCACGCTGGTCGGCGGTGGCAACGTCATCGACGCGCCGCTGGGTTTCAGCCCCTATGGTATCAATGGCGGCTATTATTACGCGCGTATCGGCTTCAAATTCTGATCGCCGACACCACGCTCGACGAGCTGCAGAAAGGAAAGGGGGCCGCAAGGCCCCTTTTTTTTACCCGCGCCCGACCGTGCTCAGTGCCGGTGTTCACGCCTCAATTCGTAGCGCCCGTCGGCAAAGTCGCCGAACAGCCCGGAAATCGCCGGATGGTCGATCGGCTCGTCGCTGTCGTCGGGCACCAGATTCTGCTGGCTGACATAGGCGACATAGCTCGACTCCATATTTTCGGCGAGCAAATGATAGAAGGGCTGGTCCTTGGCCGGGCGGATCCCTTCGGGGATCGCGTCATACCATTCCTCGCTGTTGGCGAAGATCGGGTCGACGTCGAAGATCACGCCGCGAAAATCGAACATGCGGTGCCGCACGACATCGCCGATCGCAAAGCTGGCATGCGACACCGGCGGCATCGGCACCGTCGAGTCGGTCGGGATCGATGGAATATGGTCTCGGAGCATGCCGATAATCTAGGGCGCCTGCCCGCCACTGACAATGGCTGCGGCGGGCGCGCGGATTGTCGCGCGTCGCAGCGATCGCGCAACTCTTTTTGCGCTGCACCATCCGGATTGCGCGCACGGCGCTTGTATGCCCCCTACCTTTGCGTTAGAGGCCCGCGCTCATTCGATCCGCTACCCCGCCTCTCCGGCGCGGGCCGCTGCAAGACCCCCTCGCGGAGAGGTGCCAGAGTGGTCGATTGGGACGGTCTCGAAAACCGTTGTGCCCTTGCGGGTACCGTGGGTTCGAATCCCACCCTCTCCGCCATATTCACCGCCGCGCGTGCGGCCTCGAGAAGAACCGATGGCTTATAAGGAACCGAGCTTCAGCGACCGCGCCGCGCTCTCCGCGCAGGCCAAGCAAAAGGCGCTGGAGAAGCTGAAGACCAAGCCGGCGGTCGATCCCGCGATCGTCGCCGCGCGTACCGCCGCGCGCGAAGCCAAGGAGGCGGCCGAGGCCGCCAAGCGCGAGGCCAAGCGGCTTGCGATCGAGCAGGCCAAGCAGGAAAAGCTCGACGCCATCGAGGCCGCGCGCCAGGCCGAAATCGCCGCCGCCGAAGCCGCCGCGGCCGAGAAGAATGCCGCCGTCGAGCGCACCAAGATGTCGCTGATGGAAGCCAAGGCCGCCCGCGACGCGCGCTACGCCGCGCGCAAGATGCGCAAATAAGCTAACCCCATTTTCGGCATGCCGGACTTGCTCCGGTCTTCACTTCGCTGAAGATCCCGCCGTCGGCGAGTCGTGTGTCGTCCCGTCCGGACGTTCTTTGCCTCGACTGGCCGGTCCTTGCGGTACGTCGAGCGGTAGCCAGCCACTTTTGCCCGCAAAGCCAATCCGGAAGGCTGGCGCGGGGTGAAAAGCCGTGGCTCCCGGTGAGCGAACGAAATGCACGACACCGCGCCGCCACGCGGTATTGACGCGATCGGATGATGCAGCCCGCAGCGCGCCGCGAAACAGCCTGATCCCGATTCAACCGTTGGCGATTCCGCCCCAGACGCGCGCACATGCATCGCCTCGCATCCGAACGCTGGTTCCGCCGATCGACGACCATGCACGCTCCAACATCGCGGCGCGAAAATTCCCTGCCGGCGGTCATCAAAAATAACAAAATTCCCTGCCGGGAGCTCCGCGGCAGGGAATTCGCCGATCCCGTCGATTTCCTACAGCACGGCCTCGCCGTCGCCGCAGACGGCGCGCGCGATCCCCGGGGATCGCGCGCGTCCGCCTCAGGCCCAGACCTTGTCGAGCGCGATGCAGAAGTCCTTCATCTCGGTCATCGATCCGACAGTGACGCGCGAGACCGTCGGCCAGATCGGCCAGGAGCGGCCGATCTCGACGCTCTGCGTGCGGAACGCCGCCTGCATGTCCTTGGCCTGCTTCGTCTTCCAGTCGATCATGAACATGTTGGCCTCGGTCGGCACCACCGTCAGCCCGCGCTTCTTGAGATGGTCGAGCGTCATGCCGCGCGCGGCCTGCATTTCGGCGCGGCGCGCCGCGATCAGCGGGCCGGCGGTCAGGCTCGCCGTGGCGCAGACCAAAGAGGGCAGGGGCAGTGCGCCCGATTGCATTCCGCCGTCATAGCGCATCATCTTCGCAATGTTGTCGGGCTTGGTCATGACATAGCCCATCCGCATCCCCGCCATGCCGAAGATCTTCGAGAAGGTGCGCATGACGATCACGTCGTTGCGCTTGGCGGCGAGGTAGGATGCCGTCGGCACCCCGGCGAAATGGGTATAGGCCTCGTCGATCAGCACCATCGCGTCCGCCGGCTTGTTGGCCAGCAGCCACTCGATGTCGGCGAGCGGCGTGATCGTGCCGGTCGGGTTGTTGGGCGTGCAGATGTAATAGAGCCCGGCATTGGGGTCGGCCGCGAGCATCGCCTTGACGTCATGGCGATAGTCGGGGGTCAGCGGCACCGCCTTGACCGACACCTTGAGCCAGGCGGCGGTGCGGCCGGCCAGCTCGAAGGTTGGGTCGGCGGTGACCAGCCCGCGCGCCGGCGAGCAGAAAGTCACGACCGAGCGCGACAGCGGGTCGCTCGATCCGGGCCAGGGCGCGACATGGTCGAAGGGCACGCCCTCGACGCTCATCACCGCCTTGATGAAGTCGCTGCGTTCGTCATGCGGCGAATAGCGGTTGCCGTTTTCGACCATCTTGCGCGCGGCAATCTGGCCGGGCAGCAGCGGCCCGGTCCAGCATTCGTTGGCACCGATGCGGGTCTTGGCGGTGGGGGCGGGGTCGGGCACGCCGCCCGAGGCCCAGGCCGGCTTGCCCAGCGTCGCTGCGGCGGCACCGACCCCGAAAATGGTGGCGATCTGCGCCAGTTGCCGGCGCGAATAACCCCGGCTCAACACGTCGTCGCGGACTTCCTCGGTCACGATTTTGGTCTGGTCCATTTTCTTTCCCCTGGTTGGTCTGGCTGTTGGTCAGTGCTTGATGGCCTTGCTGAACATGACGATGGCGATGAAGACGAGGTAGACGCCGAACACGCGCTTGAGCAGTGCGGGGTCCATGCGGTGCGCGACCGCGACACCATAGGGCGCGGTGAGGATCGACATCGAGGCGATGGCGAATGCCGCCGGCAGGTTGATGTAACCGAGCGATCCCCAGGGGAGGCCCTGTTCCTTCAGTCCGATGATCGCGAAGCCGATCGCGCTGGGTACCGCGATCAGTGTGCCGACGCCCGAGGCGGTGGCGATCGCGCGGTGGATCGAGCGGCCGCACAGCGTCATCACCATGATCGCGATGGTGCCGCCGCCGATGCCGAGCAGCGAGGAGAAGGTGCCGAGCCCGCCGGCCAGGCTGATCCGCGTCATGCCGATCGGCATCTGGTCGCTGATCACCTTGCTGCCGAGCCGGGGCACGAGGAAGTTGATCGACATCAGCAGCACGCCGGTGGCGAAGATCATCGTCAGGACATGGCCGTCGATCCGGTCGGCCAGCATCACGCCGAGCGCCGCGCCGATCGTCAGCCCCGGCGCCCAGGTCTTGAGCACCTCGAACTCGACCGCGCCGCGTTTCGCGTGCGAGCGCAGCGAACGGATCGAGGTGACGATGATCGTCGCGGCCGAGGTGCCGATCGCGACATGGGCATATTGGCTATGGTCGCCGCCGAGCAGCGGCAGCACGATGATCAGCGCGGGCACCACGACGAAGCCGCCGCCGATCCCGAAAATCCCCGCGGCAAAGCCGGCGAGCAATCCGGCGGCGAGCATGGCGAAGAGCGGGACGAGCCAGGTCTGCGAGGCGAGGATCATGCGTCACCCCGCGGGCACGAACGGGCGGTGCCGATGGTCGGGAGTAGGGTATTGGCCGGCATCCCCGGCCCGGCGATCATGCCCGCCGGCTGGCTTGAAGATACTGCGTCGAAAACGGTCACCGATGCATTCCCCCGAATGAACGACGCCAGTTCAGCTATCCCCTGTCACATGTCGCCCATGTTGCCCGGGCGTCCTTGTTGCGTTGCGAAATCCTCACGTCTGAAGCATCGGCACGCGACTCCCGGCGCGGTGCCTTGGCGGGTACGAAAACGATCGCGATCGCCTTCGTTGCTGATTGAAACTGCAATGCGTCCGTCACGCAAGCGAAATATTCGCATAGCGGCGGAGATTTTGTTGCAACGCAGCGAAACTGCTACCCGCTTTGGGTCAGGGGAGGTTGCGGGCGAGCTCGGCCAGCCACGGCGCGGCGGTGCCGTCGGAGGGCGCGCGCCAGTCGCCGCGCGGCGACAGCGCGCCGCCCGACGAAACCTTCGGGCCGTTGGGAATCGCCGAGCGCTTGAACTGGCTTGTCACGAAGAAGCGGAACAGGAACTTCTCCAGCCAACCGCGGATCGTCGTCAGGTCATAGGCGGCGCGCGCGGCCGGCGGGAAGTCGCGCGGCCAGCGGCCGGCCGTCGCGTCGCGCCACGCATGCAGCGCGAGAAAGGCGATCTTCGACGGCGCCATGCCGTGGCGCACGACATAATGCAGGAAGAAGTCGTTGAGCGCATAGGGCCCGATCCGCGCCTCGGTGCTCTGCAGCGCGCCGTCGGCGCCGGCCGGCACCAGCTCGGGCGAGATCTCGGTCGCGAGGATCGCCTCGAGCACCGCGTCGGTCTCGCCGTCATACTGGTCGGTGCGGATGCACCAGCGGATCAGGAACTGGATCAGCGTCTTGGGCACGCCGGCATTGACGGCATAATGGCTCATCTGGTCGCCGACGCCATAGGTGCACCAGCCCAGCGCCAGTTCGGACAGGTCGCCGGTGCCGACCACCAGCCCGCCGCGCTGGTTGGCGAGGCGGAACAGGTAATCGGTGCGCAGCCCCGCCTGCACATTCTCGAAGGTCACGTCATAGACCGGCTCGCCGCGGTGGAAGGGGTGGTCGATATCGGCGAGCATCTGCTTGGCCGCCGGGCGGATGTCGATCTCGTCGCCATCGACGCCGAGCGCGCGCATCAACTTCCAGGCATTGGCCTTGGTCGAATCGCCGGTGGCGAAGCCCGGCATGGTGAAGGCGAGGATGCGGGTGCGCGGCAGCGCGAGCCGATCCATCGCCTTGGCCGCGACGATCAGCGCATGCGTCGAATCGAGCCCGCCCGATACGCCGATCACCAGCCGCTCGGCCTTGGCGGCGACGAAGCGCTGGATCAGCGCTTCGACCTGGATGTTGAACGCCTCATAGCAATCGGCGTCGAGCTTCTCGGGCGTGTTGGGCACGAACGGAAAGCGGCGGATGTCGCGCAACAGGCCGATATCGCTGAAGTCGGGCTTGTGGTCGAAGGTGATGCGGCGAAAGCGCGTCTCGGGATGGCCGGCATGGACCGCGGCATCGTTGAAGCTGCCATTGCGCATCCGCTCCTGCCGCAACCGTCCGGCATCGACATCGGCGAGCAGCACTTCCGGCTCGCGCCCGAAGCGCGTCGATTCGGCGAGCAGTTCGCCCAGTTCGTGGATCGTGCCCTGGCCGTCCCAGGCCAGGTCGGTGCTGCTCTCGCCCGGCCCGGCGGCCGAGAAGACATAGGCGCACAGCGCGCGCGCGCTTTGCGACGCGCACAGCATCGCCCGCTCGCGCGCCTTGCCGATGACGATGTTCGAGGCCGACAGGTTGCAGCAGATCAGCGCGCCAGCGAGAGCCCCCATCGTCGAGGGCGGGGTCGGGCCCCAGAAATCCTCGCAAATCTCGGCATGGAAGGTGAAGTCAGCCAGGTCGCTTGCCGCGAAGACCAGATCGACGCCGAACGGCACCGTCTGCCCCGCGACCGCGATGTCGAGCCCGGTCAGCCCGGCGCCGATCGCGAACCAGCGCTTCTCATAATATTCGCGGTAGTTGGGCAGGTAGATTTTGGGCACCACGCCGAGCACGCGGCCGCGCGCGATCACCACCGCGCAATTGTACAGCCGGCCATTACGCGGCAGCGCCGCCCCGACGATCAGCACCGGCCGCAGCTTCGCGCTCGCCGCGACGACTTGGTCGAGCGCGGCGGCGGTCGCCGCCTGCAGCGCGTCCTGCAGATGCAGGTCGTCGATCGCATAGGATGTCAGGTTGAGTTCGGGGAAGACCAGCAGGTCGGCGTGGCGCTTATGACCGTCCTTTGCCAGCTCGATCGTCGCGGCGGCATTGGCGGCGGGGTCGCCGACCGTCGCGCGCGGCGTGCAGGTCCCGACGCGGACCAGCCCATGGCTGTGGATCGAGTGGAACGGATGCGTTTTCGCCATGACCGGCGCTTAGCGCTTTCCGTCGATATGCCACAAGCCTCAGCGTCCGGCGCGGGCCGCCCAGCCGGTGAGCGCGCCCTCGTCGAACAGCTTCTGTGCGACGAGCACCGCGGTCGGCGCGTTGGGCGCGGTGGCGTCGGCGCCGACCTCGCCGGCCAGCGCCGGATTGGCGGTGAACAGCGGCCCGCCGACCATCACACCGATCGCCGGGTTCAGCGAGCGGGCGCGCACTTCGGCGATCGTCGCCCGCAACGCATCGAGGTGCCGCTCCGACCCCAGAGTCAGCCCGGCGACCGCGAACCACTGGTCGGCGGTCGCATCGGCGAGCAGCGCGGCGCTCGCTTCATGCTCGGCCTCGACGCGCCAGCCACCGGCGCGGAGGAATTTCTCGACCATCGTCACGCCGAAAAAATGCTGGTCGCCCGGCGTCATCGCCATCAGCACGCAGCGCCGCTCGTCGAGCGCCGGCAGTTCGTGGGTGGCGTTGAAGATCGACAGCAGTTTCTGCAGCCGCGCCACGCCCAGGGTCACGTCGATGAAGTCGCACTCGTCGCGGTCCCACATCGCGCCGAGATGGCGCGCGGTCGGCTCGAGCAACTCGATGAACAGTGTTTCCGGCGACAGGCCGCGATCGCGCAGCACCATGACATAGGCCGCCGCCGCCTCCAGGTCGTTGCCCAGCACGATGTCCGCGAGGCCGGTGACGTCGGCGGTCCCCGGGGCGAGCGCGGCGACGATCTGTTCCGGCGGCGGTGCGTGCGGCAACGCGTCGCTGTGCAGCGCAAGCAGGCGCGGGACGATCTCGGCCGAGACGATCCGCGCGAGATTAGCCTGCCGCACAGCAACGTCGCGACGCTGATAGATTTCAGGGGCGATGAAATGCGTTTCGAGCCGGCGCAGCAACGATCGATCGATCGGCTGCATTCTCTGTGCCTGGCCCATCGCTGCTCGCTCCCCTCGGGTGCACGGTGCCTTCGTCGTCGGGTGGCCGTGCGGCCCCGTTCGATCATGCGAGACCATACAGATTGGGGCGCGCAATCATTATGCCCTTATGGGCAGGTTGACTCGGGCTGGAATATTGGCCCGCCGGACGTAGGATTACCGTGCTGGCGCTGGGCGATCGTTCGTCGGCGTCTGGTCGGCGAGGAACCGCGCGACGGCTGGCAGCGACCTAGAGGGATTCTCCTCGAACGGCAAATGGCCCAGCTGCGGCAGCCGCACCAGCGCGGCATGCGGCAGATAGCGCAGATAGTCGGCCGCATTGGCGATCGGGATCATCGCGTCCTTTTCGCCCCACAGCAGCAGCGTCGGCGCGGTGATGCGCGCGAGCGTCGGGGCAGGGTCGTGCAGGATCGTCTGGCCCATGCGTGCGAGCATCGCACGCCGCACGCCCGGTGCGAGCAACATGTCGCGATAGCGGGTCAGCGTCGCTTCGCTCAGCCGCTCGGGGTTGGCATAAGCGGCAGCGAGACTGTCTTTCAGCATGCCGCGCGGGGCGACATAGGGCAGCGCCCGCATCATCAGCGCGATTTCGGGTGCGTGGTCATAGGCAAATCCGGGGCTGGCGAAGCCGTCCGGCGACACGAGCACCAGCCGCGCGACCCGCTCGGGATGCAGCGCCGCGAAGTTCCAGGCAAGGCGCCCGCCGAGCGAGTTGCCGATCAAGCTGGCGCGGTCGATGCCCAGCCGGTCCATCAGGTCGCGCAGGATCTTCATGCCGCGCGCGTCGCTATAGTCGCCGGTCGGATCGGGGCCGGTCAGACCAAAGCCGGGCAAGTCGAAGCGGATGACCCGGAAATGTGTCGACAGAGCCTCAGCCCAGGGTTCCCATGTGTCGAGGCTCGCACCGAAGCCGTGCAGCAGGATCACCGCCGGCGCGTCACGCGGCCCACTATCGCGCAGGCGCAGGCGCGCCCCGTCGACGGTGCGATAGTCTCCGGGATAGGCCGCATCGAGCATGGCGCGGGGCTTGTCCGGCGCGTAGAGCCACAGCGCCAGCGCGACGATCGCGACCGCAAGGGCGCTCGCCACCCACGCCGCAATCACCCTGGCTCTTTTCTTCGCTCCGGCCAAATCTGGTTCCGATCCTCGTCGTCAGGGCGTCATCGTGATGTTTTCCGTTTCGGCGCGTCGGGCAAAGCGGCGCTAGAAGACGGCATGGTCGCCGCGATCGGGCGCCTCGCCGCCGGCCAGCACGGCGCGGTAGAAATCGAACAGGGTTTCGCTGCCGGTCGAAGGAGTGGCGGCAGCATCGTATCGGCCCGTTTGCGGGTCGAAAACCAGCATGGATTCGGTGGCATAATAGCGACCGATCCGGGCAAGCTCGGCCTTGGCGGCGAGTGCGGGTACGATACGCCCGAGCGTGCCGAGGCCGGCGATGATGCCATCGAGCAGCGCCACCGGCACCGATCGAAAGCGCGGCGCCACGCCCAGCAGCGCGAACAGCGCCTCGCCCTGCGCGCGCGGCGTGATCGCGTCGCCCGGTCCGCCGATCGGCAGGATGCGGTTCCAGCGTTGCTCGTCGGACAGGCAGTCGGCGATGTAGCGCGCCAGGTCGTCATCGCTGATCGGCTTGCAGGCGGTCAGGGTGCCGTCGCCGAAGATCAGGAAGGGCTTGCCGGCGCGGACGCGCTCGATCTGGCCCGACAGCGATTTGAAGAAAGCGGTCGGCCGCACGATCGAATAGCGCATGCCCGAATCGATCAGTGCCGCCTCGAACGCGAGCTTGGCGCGCTGAAAGGCGAGCAGTGGCTTCTGCACGCAGATGGCGGACAACAGCACGAAATGGCCGACGCCGGCCCGTTGCGCCGCTTCCAGCACGTCGAGATGCGCGCGGTGGTCGATCGCCCAGGCATCTTTCGGCGCACCGGTACGCGAGGCCATGCACGACACCACGGCGTCGAAGCGCTCGCCGGCAAAACCGTCACGGGCCAGCGACGCGGGGTCGGTGACATCGACCATCCGGATCGTGGCGCCGTCGAACAGCCCGGCCGCGTCCGCCGGAGTCCCTTGCCTGCCGGCACTTGCGCGAACGAAACAGACCACATCATGTCCGTCCCGGACGAGCGCGGCGACGGTTGCGCGTCCGATGGTGCCGGTGGCGCCGAGCATGCAGATGCGCTTGCGGTGGAGGGTATCAGTGCCTGTCACGATACCCTCGATCCCTTCGCCCAGCCCGCCGTCGCTTGTCGCAACGTATCCGCTACTTATGACGGTGCCGGTCGCCGGAACAAGGGTGATGCGGTCGCACCATTTGGCTTGTCAGGTCCCGCTCGCGCCAACGCCTCAGCGTTGCGCGAGCAAGGTCGCGATCTGCCGCTCGGCGATGGCGCGCGCCTCGCCGGGCGTGAAGCTTTGCGGCGACAGGCACAGTTCAAGCCACAGCCCGTCGACCAGCGCAGTTATCGCGATCGCGGCGAGGCGCAGGTCGCCGGCCGCGACGCCGCACGCGCCGAGCAGGCTTTCGAGCTCGCGGCGATAGCTGGCATAGATGTCGTCGTGCAGCGCCCCGATGGCGGGGCGCGCCTTGACCAGGCTCCAGAAGGCCAGCCACGTCGCGAGCAGCGCCGGGTCGGCGATCGGCGGGTCGAAGCTTGCCGTGACATAGGCGCTCAGCCGTGCGCGCGGGTCGCTACCGGCGGCGGCGATCGCGCTGCCCAACGCGGCGTTCACACGCTCGGCAACATGCTCGTAGGTCGCGGCGATCAGCCCGTCGATGCCGTCGAAATAATGCCCCGGCAGCCCCGGCGATACGCCGGCCTCGCGTGCGATGACGCGGACCGAGGCGTTGCCCGCGCCGTCGCGCGCCAGCACGCGCGCGGTCGCCTCGATCAGGCTCAGCCGGCGCGCATCGGGTTCGGCGCGGGTGAAGGCGGGCAGGTTCATCGCGCTCATGATATCGCGGATTGCGCTCGCCCGCCAGTTGTTATACGATCGTCCAACAAGCTTCGGGAGGCAGGCATGGCACACCGCGTCGCGGACATTGGCGACACTATCGATCCCGACGCCGACTGGAGCCTGCCCGGCTGGCTCTATACCGATCCCGAATTTTTCGACGTCGAGATGGCGCGGGTCATTCGCCCGTCATGGCAGATCGTTTGCCACGTCTCGGACATCGCCAAGCCGGGCGACTGGCACAGCATCGACTATCTCGGCGAGAGCATCATCGTCGTGCGCGGCGATGACGGTGTGGTCCGCGCCTTCGCCAATGTCTGCCGCCACCGCGCGATGCGCCTGGTCGAGGGCGCCAGTGGCTGCGCGAAGAAGCTCGTCTGCCCCTATCATGCCTGGACCTACGGACTCGACGGACGGCTCACCGGCGTACCGATGCGCGGCGACTACCCCGCGCTCGACATGGCGAAGAACAGCCTTGCCCGGGTCGATGTCGATATCTGGCAGGGCTTCGTGTTCGTCCGGCTGGAGGATGATGGCGGCCCCTCGATCGCGACGATGATGGCCCCCTATGCCGATGAGGTCGCACCCTATCGTTTCGAGGATCTGCGGACGATCAGCCCGGCACGCGAGCGACGCCGCGCGGTAAACTGGAAGAATGTCGGCGACAATTATTCCGACAACCTGCACATCCCGGTCGCGCATGACGGGCTGACCCGGTTATTCGGCGCAAGCTATGCGATCGAGGCCGAGCCGTGGGTCGACAAGATGTCGGGCCGGCTGGTCGAGCGGCACTCGGCAAGCTCGTGGGAAAATTTTTACCAGCGGCATCTGCCGCCCGCGCCGCATCTGCCCGACAGCCATCAGCGGCTGTGGCTCTATTACAAGCTGTGGCCCAACATGGCGTTCGACATCTACCCCGACCAGGTTGACTTCATGCAGTGGCTTCCGCTCTCGCCGACGGTCTCCCTTCTGCGCGAAATGGCCTTTGCGCTGCCCGATGACCGCCGTGAGATGAAGCTGGTGCGTTACGCCAACTGGCGCATCAACCGCACCGTCAATGCCGAGGACACCTGGCTGATCGAGCGCGTGCAGCAGGGCATGGCCTCGCACAGCTATACGCTCGGCCCGATCGGCGCGAGCGAGGTGTGCCTGCGCAGCTTCGCGCGGAAGATTCGCGAGCGGATACCGGAGGCAAGGTTGCACCGGGCGCCGGCGCCCGGGTGGAGCGCAACATCGTCCCCCTCCCGCTTGCGGGAGGGGCTAGGGGAGGGCACCCGCTCACAACAAACGGAACAATCGTGGAGAGCGGGCGCCCACCCCCGACCCCTCCCGCAAACGGGAGGGGAGCAGAAGTGACCAAAAGATACGACGCGCTGATCATCGGCGGTGGCCATAACGGGCTGGTCTGCGCCTTCTACCTGGCGCGCGCCGGGCTCAAGGTGCGCGTGCTCGAACGGCGCGACATCATCGGCGGGGCGTGCGTCACCGAGGAGTTCCATCCCGGTTTCCGCAATTCGACCGCGAGCTACACCGTCAGCCTGTTGCGGCCGAAGGTGATCGCCGACATGCGGCTGCACGATCGCGGTTTCCGCATCATCGAGCGGACGATCTCCAATTTCTTCCCCTTCCGCGACACCTATCTCAAGCTTGGCGGTGGCACCGCGCGCACCCAGGCCGAGTTCGCGCGCTTCTCGCAGAAGGATGCCGACACCTTCCCGGCCTATGAGGAGGCGCTCGAACGCGTCGCCGAGGTGCTGCGCGGCATGGCGTTGAAGACCCCGCCCAACGCCGGCGGCGGTGTGCGTGCGCTGCTCGCCGCGGCGTCGCAGGGGCGGCAGCTTGCCGGCATGGATATCGAGGCGCAGCGCGACACGCTCGACATGTTCGTCAAGAGCGCGCGTGAGTTCCTCGATCACTGGTACGAGGACGATCACGTCAAAACCGCGTTCGGCTTCGACGCGGTGGTCGGCAACTTCGCCGGGGTCAGTTCGCCCGGCTCGGCCTATGTCCTGCTCCACCACGTCTTTGGCGAGGTCAACGGCAAGAAGGGCGCGTGGGGGCATGCGGTCGGCGGCATGGGCGCGATCACCCAGGCGATGGCCGCGGCGTGCACCGATCTGGGCGTCGAGATCAGCCTCGAAGCACCCGTCGCCAAGCTGCTGGTCGAAGGCGGCAAGGTCGCAGGCGTTCGGCTGGAGAGCGGCGAGGAGATAGCCGCCGCGACTGTCGCGGCCAATGTCGGGCCAGCGCTGCTCTATCGCCAGTTGATCGACAAGAGCGACATGACGCCGGCCTTCAACCGCCGCATCGAAGGGTTCAAGACTGGCTCTGGCACCTTCCGCATGAATGTCGCGCTGTCGGAACTGCCCGACTTCACGGTCTTCCCCGGCAAGGAGAAGGCCGAGCACCACACCGCCGGCATCATCATCGCGCCCGGCATGGATTACATGGACAAGGCCTATGACGATGCCCGGGTGAAGGGCTGGTCGGACGCGCCGATCATCGAGATGAAGCTGCCCTCGACCGTCGACGACAGCCTCGCCCCGCCGGGCGCGCACGTCGCCAGCCTGTTCTGCCAGCAATTCGCGCCGGAGCTGCCCGCCAATGCGGACGGGACTTCCCGGTCATGGGACGATGTCCGCGAACAGGTCGCCGACCACATCATCGATACCGTCACGCAGCATGCCCCCAACTTCAAGGGTGCGGTGATCGCGCGGCAGATCCATTCGCCGCTCGACCTCGAACGCAAATTCGGGCTGATCGGCGGCGACATCTTCCACGGCCGCATGTCGCTCGACCAGCTCTGGGCGGCGCGGCCCTTGCTCGGGCATGGCGACTATCGCGGCCCGATCGCGGGGCTCTACATGTGCGGGTCGGGCACGCATCCTGGCGGCGGTGTGACCGGTGCGCCGGGCCACAATGCCGCGCACGAGATCATCCGCGATCGCTCGCTGTTAGGCCGGCTGTTCAAGTGGGGCTGAGCCGCGCAGCCAGTAGAGCGGCAGCGCGCACAGCATCAACACGAGGCTCCATTTGAGCGCGTCGAATCCGGCGCCCCACAGCACCCAGCAGGAGAAGACCAGACCCACCGCCGCGACCGGCCGGGCGATGCCGAGCACCAGCGCCGAGGCGCAGATCCCGATATAGAGCGGGATCGTCGCCGCCGTGGTGAGGTTGAGCATGAAGGTGAGCAGTCCCGCCGTCGAGCCCGAGGCGTTGCTCAGCACCAGGGCGCTCGCGAGCGCGCTCGACGCCACGAGGATGCCGACCGGCACGTCGCGGGCGTTGGTGCGGTCGAGCCAGTGCGGCAGCACGCCGGCGCGCGCCATGCCGAGCGGCAATTCGCCCTGCACCAGCACCCAGCCGTTGAGGCAACCGATCGCGGCGATCGCGGCGAAGCCGGCGACGAGCAGGCTGGCGCCGTGGCCCCAATAGGTCTCGACGAACAGCGCGATCGGCGCGCTGGCATGGGCGGTGGCGTCCTGCGGCAGCGCGAAGACGATGCCCGAGCAGATGACGACGAACAGCAGCCCGGTCGCGATCAGCCCGCCGAGCGTCGCGCGCACCACGTTGCGCGCAGGATCGCGGACGCGCTCGGCGACGAGGCTGGCGCCTTCGAAGCCGACCAGCGCGAAGAAGGCGAGGTTGGCTGCGGCGGTCAGCGAACCACCGGCGAACGCCGCATGCGGGTGCGCGCGGAAGGCGCCGCCGCCGGCGAAGACCAGGCCGGCGAGGATCGCGGCGACGGCGAGCAGCGGCAGGATCTTGAGGATCGTCGTTACGACCTGGAAGCGGCCCGAGGCGCGCGCGCCGCCGAGGTTGAGCAGCGTGATCGACCAGATCAGGACGACCGCGGAGACGGCGCCGCTCATCGGCGTCGCATTGAGCGCGGGCACGAAGATCGCGAGATAGTTGATCGCGGTGACGGCGATGATGGCATTGGCCGACCACACCGCGACCCAATAGCTCCAGCCGATCAGCACGCCGGGCAGCGGCCCGAGCGCTGCCGCGCACATCGCCACCGCGCCGGTCGCCTCGGGCATGGCGACGGCAAGCTTCGACAGCACGAGCGCGATGAGCACGGCGCCGGTGATCACGCAGAACCACGCCGCCACGCCGGTCCAGCCGAACGGCGCGAGCTGGTTGGGCAGGGCGAAGATGCCCGCGCCGATCATCCCCCCGACGACGAGCGCGGTTGCGGTCCAGAATCCGAAGGGGCGGGTTGCGTCGGTCTCGTCGGCCATGGCGACGGAGACTGTTGCGCTATCGTTGCAAATGCAAGCGGCGTCAGCGGTCGCGTCTGCCGCGACCGAGCAGGTGATCGAGCGACCAGGCGCCGCCGCCGCGGAAGATCAGCGGCAGCAGCAGGCCCGCCCAGCTGAGGTGCGTCGGCCATGCGTCGGGATAGACGAAGAGCTCGATCACCGTCGTCATGCCGAGTAGCGCGAGCGCGGCGGGACGCGTGAACAGGCCGAGCACGAGCAGAATCGGGAACAGGTGCTCGGAGTAGGTCGCGGCGTGCGCAGCGATCTCCGGCGGGACGAACGGCAGGGCATAGTCGGTGCGGAACAGTTCGTAAGTGCCGTCGGTGATCGTCAGCAGCCCCTCGACCTTGGTCCGGCCCGACAGGAAGAACACCGCGGCAATGCCGAGCCGGGCGACGAGCAGCAGCAGCGCATCGGGCATGAGTGTGGTCAGCCGCGTAATCGCGCGGTCGTAGGTAGCGAACATGAGCGCGTTCTTTCCGGTGATGCGAAGAGGGTCGGCCGGGCGCGCGGGAGATCGCGCCCGGCCGTCAGGGTCAGGCCTTCGGCGTCAGCGAGCCGTTGCCCTTGGGGGTCTTGATGCTGGTGCAGGTGCCGGCCTTGACCAGCTTCCAGGCATTGCCCTGGTAATTGGCATGCGCGGTGCCGGCGCAGCTGGTGCCGGCGCCGGCCTTGCAGTCGTTCTTGCCGGCGAGCGAGACGCCGTAGCATTTCTCCATCGCCGGGGCGGTCTTGGCCGAGGCGATCGATGCGCTTGCGGCGATGCCCAGGGCGATCGTCGCGGCTAGGGCGGCAGTGGTGGTTCGCATGATGGGATTTCCTGATCCAGACCTCACGCCGACCGGGAACGGAGGGAGCACCCGGCCGGCGCCGACCGGGAAGGAGGCCTGGAAGGGCCCGGTCGCGAAAGGGGTTTCGTCGGCACGAGCGCCTTGGTTACGGACGCCAGGGCACAATCTTTTTTCGTCGCCTCGCCGAATGCGGTGTAACCATTGCCGGTCCCGACCCGAATGTCGGTCGAGGGAGCGCGCATGCGAGCGGACGAACGCCAGTTGCAGGCATGGATGATCGGTGGGCTCGACGGCCGCGCCGCGGATCATGCTGCCCTGTTGCGCGCCCTTGTCCCGCTGTTGCGTGCTTTCTATCGTCGGCGGGTGCCCGGCGGTTCCGACGATATCGAGGACATGGTGCAGGAAACGCTGATCGCCGTTCACACCCGCCGCGCGACCTATGACCGCGACCGTGCCTTTACGGCATGGCTGTTCGCGATCGCGCGCTACAAGATGATCGACCATTTTCGCCGCAACCGGCAACATGTGCCGATCGACGATCTCGCCGACATCCTCGCGACCGAGGGCTTCGAGGACAGCAGCAATGCGCGGATCGACGTCGACATCCTGCTCGACGAGCTGCCGGCAAAGCAGGCGCGCGTGATCCGCGCGACGCGGCTGGATGGCCTGAGCGTCGCCGAGACCGCAGTCGCCGGCGGGATCGGCGAATCCGACGTCAAGGTGTCGGTGCATCGCGGGCTCAAGGCATTGGCGGCACGCATCCGGGGCAGCGAACGATGAACACCGATCAGCTGATCGACTCGCTGGCGGGCGACGTCGCACCGGTCTCGCGGCACAGCGTGGGCCACCGATTGGCGCTCGGCGTGACCAGTGGGGCGATGATCTCGCTGCTGGTCACCGCGTTCGTGATCGGGGTCCGGCCCGACCTCGGCACGGCGGTGTTCCAGTTCTCCTTCTGGATGAAATGGGGTTACACCGCCTCGATCTCGGTCGCGGCGATCTACGCGACCGCGCGGCTGGCGCGGCCCGACCCCGGCAATCTGCGCCGGCTGTGGCTGCTGGCATTGCCGATCGGTCTGCTGCTGCTGGTCGGGATCGACGAGCTGGTGCGCACCCCGCCGGGCGAATGGCTGGCGATGTGGCTCGGGCACAGCTGGAAGCGCTGCCCGTGGCTGGTGCTGATCCTGTCGGCGCCGATCTTCATCGGGCTGCTCTGGTCGTTCCGCCGGCTGGCCCCGACGCGATTGCGTGCCGCCGGTGCCGCGGCCGGGCTGGCGGCGGGTGCCTTTGCCGCGACGGTCTATTGCCTGCATTGCGGCGAGGTCTCGGCGATCTTCGTGCTGACCTGGTATTCGCTCGGCATCCTGCTCGCCGCGTCGGTCGGCGCGCTGATCGGGCCGAAAGTGCTGCGCTGGTAGGGCGAGGCCGTTAGCGGGTCCCGGGTGTTTCTTCGGATCCGACCGGGCACATTTCTCGCGCTACCATACCGCGATCGCAGGATGTTACGACAGGCGCGGCCTTCCTATAGCGCGGCCCAGCAAGGCGATCCCGACATGTCGGATCGCTTCCGTCGGCAAATGCGCGCGATTTCTGTCGCGCTCGCGCAAAGGAACCCCCGTGGCCCATTCGACCCGCATCGCGCTCCTGCTCGCGCTGGCATTCCCGGCGATTCTCGTCGCCGTGCCCGCCGTCGCCCAGTCCCAGCGCAGCTGGGTCTCGGGCACGGGCAACGACGCCGCCGACTGCTCACGCGCGGCGCCATGCCAGACCTTTGCCGGGGCCTTTGCCAAGACCGCCATCGCCGGTGAAATCAATTGCCTCGACGCGGCAGGCTATGGCGTGATCACGATCACGCATTCGATCTCGATCGTCTGCGACGGGATGGAGAGCGGCGTGGTGTCGAACTCGACCAACGCGATCGTTATCTCCACGCAAAATGGCGATTCGGTGCTAATTTCGGGCCTGGACATCAGCGGCACTGCCAACGGCTTCAATGGCATTCTGATCAACGGCCAGGGTAGCATCCATCTGCGCAACATTTCGATCCACAACATGCAGAACAAGGGCATTCGTTTCGAGACCGGAGGCTTTGTCCGGCTGACGCTTGAAAACGCGCTGATCACGAACAACGGCACGCCCGGCGACAACAGCGGTGGCGGAATCGTGGTCCATCCGCCCTACGCTTTCGGCGCGCCAAGCCTGATCATGGATCACGTCCGGGTGATCAACAATATCGGCGCCGGGCTGCGTGTCGATACCATTGGGGTGCCGGGAAGCACAGTTCACGTGACCGTCGACAGCAGCCAGTTCACCGGCAATACCGCCGGGATCCTCGTGAAAATTCAGAGCGGCGCCTCGTCCGCTGGGGTGGCGGTGCGCAACGCCACGATTTCGGGAAACAGCTTTGGTATCATCACCAACGGACTCGGCGCGACGGTCAACATCGGGAATTCGTTGATCACCGAGAACGGCACCGCGCTCAACACGCTACAGGGCGGCCAGTTGCTCAGTCATGGTGACAATTCTTTGATGATGAACACGATCGACGGTGTCTTCAGCGGCACCGTGGTCGCGAAACAGTAGCGCCATTGCGCAAGCTTTCGTGCCCCGGCTGTGCGATGAGGGCGACCGGCCGCGGATCGCCCGCCGCGCTGGGGGGAGAGACGCGATGATCCGCACCGCCATCGTCGAGGACGACCCGTCGATTATCGACCTGCTGCGTTCGGCGATCGATCCGGCCGCCGACATCGAAGTCGTCGCGGTCGCGCGCAACCTGGCGGCGGGCATGCGGCTGGTGGAGACGGGCGGTTACGACGTGCTGCTGTGCGATCTCGGGCTACCTGATGGCAACGGCATCGCGCTGATCCGCGCCTCGGCGGCGCGCCACCCCGATGCCGACATCATTGTCATCACCATCTTCGCCGACCAGGCGAAGGTGCTCGAAAGCATCAAGGCCGGCGCGCGAGGCTATCTGCTCAAGGACGAGCAATTTGCCGGCTGCGTCGACGACATTCACGAGATCAGACGCGGCGGCTCGCCGATCAGCCCGATCATCGCGCGCGCATTGCTCAACCAGTTCCAGACGCCGCAGGTGCCGGACCTTCCGCTGGAGCAGGGACTGTCGCCGCGCGAGCGCGAGGTGCTCAACCTGCTGGCGCGCGGTTTCAGCAATGCCGAGATCGGCGAGTTGCTGGCGATTTCGCGGCTGACCGTCGGCACCCATGTCAAGAATCTCTACCGCAAGCTCGAGGTCAATTCGCGATCGGAAGCAGTGTTCGAGGCATCGAGCCGCGGGATCATGGATGCGCGCTGAGTGGTCGCGCCGCTGGGCCATTTTCCTGCTGATCCTTGTCGGGTTGGCGATCTTCGTCGTGCGCGGGGCGGCCAGCGGGGCTGGTGAAGGTCCTGTGGTTGGCTTCTCCCATGCCGATTACAGCTTCTCGGGCTCCCGAACCATTCCGGCGGACGGCTGGCAGCGCGGCCCGGTGCCCGACTTCACCTTGTTGCGCCGCGCCGCGCCGGGGGCGGCCGAACCTGTCGCATGGGTGCGCTTCCGCTTCGACCGCCGCGCGGCGGGGCCGCTGCCGATCGCGCTGTATGTCGAGATGATCCGCGACAACCTCACCGTCCTGGTGAACGGCGTCGAACTCTATCGCACGCGTGCCGAGAAGGATGACCCGACGCTGGCATGGAACCATCCGCTGTTCGTGCCGCTGCCCGAGGCGATGCTGCGCCCCGGCGCCAACGAGCTCGCCTTCCGGATCGAGACCACCACGCCGCAGCTGCTCGGCATCGGCAATGTGCGTGTCGGGGCCGATCGGCCGATCCGCAGCATGTACAACAATGAGACCTTTCTCAGCACGATCGCCCCGCAGATCGTCAGCGGTTATCTGCTGATCGTGACGATCGGGGCGATGACCTTCTGGGTGCGGCGCCCGGCCGATCGCAGCTATGGCTGGCTGTTCGCGCTCGGCCTGGTCTGGCTGTTCCGCAACCTGCATTATTTCGTCCAGGACCCGCCGTTCGAACCTGCCGCCTTCTGGATCATGACCACCGACTCGCTGTTCGTGCTGCTGGCGGTGGCGTTTGGCTTTGCCGCCTGTGTGTTCGAGCTGCCCCAGGCGCGGCGGATCCAGCTCCAGCTGGGTGGTTTCGCGCTGGTTGCGATTGCGTTCCGCCATGTTCTCGTCGCGTTGCATGCGAGCGAGCTGCCCAGTTTCGCGCTGGCCTTTCCGGTCTCGGCGGCGATGATCCTGCTCATGCTGCGCGCCTGCCGCCGTGATCCCAGTGCCGCGAAATGGACGATGTTCGCCGCGATCACGCTGGCGATAGCGTTCGCCTTTCACGACATGGTCTTCACCTTCAACCTTACCGGCGGCGCCAGCTTCTACCTGCTACCCTATGGCGGGCTGCTGATCTTCGCCGCGTTCGACGCGACGCTGACCCATCGCCTGCAAAATGCGCTGATCGACGTCGAGGACGTCAATTTGACGCTCGAGGCGCGTGTCGCCGAGGCGCGCGCCAGCCTGGTCGACAGCGAGGCGGCGCGCGCCGAACTCCGGATCGCCCATGCCGTGGACCTCGAGCGTGAGCGCATCATGCGCGACATCCATGACGGGATCGGGTCGAGCCTGCTCACCGCGCTGGTCAATGCGCGTCATCGCGACGAATCGCCCGAGACCATCGCCACGCTCAGTCGCTCGCTCGCCGACCTGCGGATCGGCGTCGATTCGCTCGAACCGACCGGAGGCGACGTGGTCGCGCTGCTGGCCAATCTGCGCCACCGGATGGAGCGCGAGCTGAAGGGCGCCGGCATGACGTTCGTGTGGAAGGTCGAAGCCGCGCCGGTCCTGCCCTGGCTCGACCCGATCGGCGCGCTGCACATCCTGCGCATTCTCCAGGAAGCGATCGGCAACGCGCTGAATCATTCTGACGCGGCGCAGATCGAGGTGCGCTGCGCCGCGCGCGACCATGAAGGTGCGGCGGGGGTGTGCATCGAGATCGTCGATCGCGGCAAGGGCTTCGACCCGGCCGGCGTGTCGCGCGGCAAGGGTCTCGCCAACATGGCGGCGCGCGCCGAGGCGCTCAACGGCGCGTTCCGGTGCGACAGTGTGCCGGGGGCGGGGACGGTGTCGGCGATCTGGCTGCCAATCGCGCAGGCGCGCGTCGGCCGATGAGCCGCGCTTTCTCGATGACCGGTGCGGTGGCGCGATCCGCCTGTAACCGATCGGGCGGGCGACGCGAACAGGGGTAGCCAATCCGGCAACAACCTTTCGGGGAGACCCCTTTCGATGATCACCATGAAGACCGGCGTCAGCATCGCCACCTCCGCCGCGCTCGTCGCTTTCGCTGCCGCCGTGCCGACCGCGCAGGCCTCGGCCAAGGGCGCCGTGGTGCATTGCTACGGCGTCAACACGTGCAAGGGCACGTCTGACTGCAAGACCGCGCACAATGACTGCAAGGGCCAGAACAGCTGCAAGGGCCAGGGTTTCAAGGCGATGTCGGCCAAGAAGTGCACCGCCGCCGGCGGCAGCCTGACCGCGCCGAATTGAAGGGTTCGGGCCGGTGGCGCACGCGTCGCCGGCCCGCCTACGGGATGACCATGCGATGACGCTTCCTCGCTTTGCCGGCTTTGGCCTCGGCCTGCGCAAGCCGCATTATGGCGATTTCCTCGATGGCCGCGTCGCGGTCGATTTCGTCGAGGTGATCTCCGAGAATTTCATGGTCGATGGCGGGCGCCCGCGACAGATCCTGCGCGAGGTGCGGGAGCGTTATCCCGTCGCGCTGCACGGCGTGTCGATGTCGATCGGCTCGGCTGACGGGTTGAACCGCGCCTATCTCGCGCGGCTGCGCGCGCTGGTCGACGAGATCGCGCCGCTGTTCGTGTCCGACCATCTGTGCTGGACGCAGATCGAGGGGTTCAATGCCCACGATCTGTTGCCGCTGCCCTATACGGAGGAGGCGCTCGACCTGGTGTGCGCCAATATCGACTGCGCGCAGGACGCGCTGGGCCGCGCGATGCTGATCGAAAATCCGTCCAGCTATGTCGCCTTTGCCGGCGAGATGACCGAATGGGACTTTCTCGACGCGCTGTGTCGCCGCACGGGCTGCCGGCTGCTGCTCGACGTCAACAATGTCTTCGTCAGCGCGACCAATCACGGCTTCGATCCGATCGCCTATCTCGACGGATTGCCCGCACGCCATGTCCGCCAGATCCATCTCGCCGGGCACAGCCAGGGCACCGAACTGCTGATCGACACGCATGACGCGCCGGTGTGCACCTCGGTATGGGATCTCTACGCGCATATCGTGCCGCGGCTCGGCCCGGTCGCGACGATGATCGAGCGCGACGATGCGATCCCGCCGCTGGCGGAATTGCTCTCCGAGCTCGATGTCGCACGCGCGATCGGTGGTGTGCAGGACCGGGCGGCGGCATGACCCTGCTCGAGTTGCAGCGCGACATGCGCCGGTGGCTGGACGGCGGCTGCGACGATGCCGCCGGGCGGCTCGGCGCGGGCGCGGCGCCGGGCCTGCGCGTCTATCAGAACAATTACCGCGCGCAGCTCATCGCCTGTCTCGAGGAGAGCTTTGCGCGGACGCTGGCATGGATCGGCGGCGCGGCGTTTCATGCGGCGGTGGTACGTCATATCGAACGCGTGCCGCCGAGCAGCTGGACGCTCGACGCCTATCCGCGCGATTTCCCGGCAACGTTGCGGCTGCTCTATCCCGGCGATCCCGAGGTCGCCGAACTGGCGTGGCTCGAACTGGCGCTGGGCGAGGTCTTCGTGGCGTGTGATGCCGTGGCGTTGATGGTGGCGGATGTCGCGGAAGTCGCGGAAGTCGACTGGGACAATGCCGTCATGCGCTTCACGCCGACGCTCGACATCGCTGAGGCGCGGACCAACGCGGCGGACATCTGGTCGGCACTTTCGCGCGAGGTGGCGCCGCCGCCGGTGGAATTTCATCAGGCGCCGGGCGCGTTGATTGTCTGGCGGCAGAGCATGGCGTCGCGTTTTCGCGCGATCGATGCGGGCGAACACCGAGCGGTCCTGCTGGCGCGCGGTGGCGCGACGTTCGGCGGGCTGTGCGCCACCATCGTCGCCGAGCGCGGCGAACGTGACGGGATCGCGCAAGCCGGCGCCTGGCTCGGTCAGTGGCTGGCCGACGGGATGATCGTGGCGGTGGGCACGCGGGTTTGATCGGCCGGCTCGGCTTGCCACCGCGACGCTGTTGTTCGCCGAAAATCTAGCGCCGCAGCGGTCAGGCTGGTTCGTCCGGTTCGTGCCCGCTGCGGGACCATCGGATGGGAAACAACCACCGTTCCCGCGAATTGCGAAGTGAGGAAGCTCGCGTCTGCTCGGTCGAATTTCCTCGATTGACTGCCCCTCAGCGCCTCGAAGCTCGTTCCTTGGCGGGTATGAATGCACGGAACATAAACCATGCAAAGGCGAAGACGCCGAAGCCGAAGACAACGTCACCGGGCACCCTTGCCCACACCAGCGCTTGCATGATGGGGCTATGGATAAACTCCGCTGAACGGGCATAGGCATAGCCATGCTCGACGCTGGCATAGGTTTGCAGGATGCCCTGCGGGAGCAACGAGAGGAAGGTCATCATCGCAAGGCCGATGTTGAGCGACCAGAAGGAGCTCCTGATCCACTTCTGGTTCCACCGCGTAACGTCGGTCAGCCCGCGCATGCAATAGAGCGTCAGCCCAAGCCCAAGCATGCCATAGACACCGAACAAGGCGGCATGGCCATGGTTAGCGGTCGTGTTCAGCCCCTGCATGTAATAGAGTGCGATCGGCGGGTTGATGAGGAAACCGAACAGTCCGGCGCCAAGCAAATTCCAGAAGAGGACGGCGGCGAAGAACATGAACGGCCAGTGATATATCCGTTCCCACTCGGCCTCATGCTCGACCTTGTGGCGCGTATAGGCCTCGAAGCCGACCACGAGCAGCGGGACCACTTCCAGGGCCGAGATCATCGCACCGACCGCGATCACCGACGTCGGCGTCCCGCTGAAATACAGGTGATGGAAGGTCCCGAGCACCCCGCCGAACAGGAAGATGATCGTCGCAAACAACACCATCACCGTGGCGGTGGAGGTTCGCAGGATACCCATCTGAACGAACAGCAACGAGATGATGGCCGTGGCGAAAACCTCGAAAATGCCCTCCACCCACAGATGCACCACCCACCAGCGCCAATATTCCATCACGGCGATGTTCGTGTGCTGGCCCCACATAAGTCCCGCGCCATACAAGAGCGCGATGGCGAGCGCCGACACCAGCACCAGATAGATAAGAGACTTGCTGCCTTCCCGTCGCAGGACGGGCCAGAGCGCGCGCACCACCAGCGCCACCCACAGGAACAGGCCGATGAGAAGGTAAATCTGCCAGAACCGGCCGAGATCGACATATTCATAGCCCTGATGTCCGAACCAGAAATTCGCCGTCAGGCTGCTGAAGAAGCGGTGAACGGCCGCCCACTGGCCCGCGAAGGAGCCGATGACGATGATGAGCAGGCTGACGAACAGGAAATTGACGCCGAGCCGCTGGAACCTGGGGTCGCGTCCGCCCAGCATCGGCGCGACATAGAGACCCGTCGCCAGCCACGCCGTGGCGATCCACAGCACCGCGAGCTGCGTGTGCCAGGTGCGGGTGATCGTGTAGGGAAGATATTCCGCGAAGGGCAAGCCATAGAGCCCCTGGCCTTCGACCGCATAATGGGCGGTCACGATGCCGAGCAGCACCTGCCCCACAAACAGCGCGCAGACGACCCAGAAATATTTCGCCGTGGCCCGCATCGACGGCGTGATGACGGACTGCCCCAGAATGTCGGACGTCGCCATGCCGTCTTCGGGCAATATGTCGGTGCGCCAGACGTCGAACTGCTTGGCGTAATAGGCAATGAGCGCGCCGGCCGCGGCAAGCAGCAGAATGACCGAAGCAAGGCTCCACAATAATGTGCCGGTCGTCGGGCTGTTGCCCACCAGGGGTTCATGCGGCCAATTGCTCGTATAGGTGATAGTCTGGCCCGGACGGTCCGTGGTCGCCCCCCACGCCGTCCAGAAATAAAAGGCGGCAAGCTGCCGGGCTTCCGCCGTCGACAACTCACCGTAGACCGGAAAGGCATAGTCGCGGCGAAGCTTGAGCGAGGCGGGGTCGCCGCCATCGTATAGGCTGACGAAATGCTGCTGCACCTGCCGGATCGCTTGGGCGCGGGAGTCGCTGACCATTATGACGCCGGACGCCGGATCGTAGGTGTTCCTGCGCATTTCCTCCTGCAGCGCGGCCTTGCGCATGGCATCGGCCTGAGTGGCAGACACGCCCGCGGGCAGCGGCGAAGTCGACAGGGCAAGCAATGCCTCCGCCTCCCGGTGCAGCCAATCGGCACTCCAGTCGGGCGCCAGATAGCTGCCATGGCCCCAGATCGAGCCTTGCTCCATCCCGCCGATCGACTGCCAGACATTCTGCCCGGTCTCGATGTCGGCGCGGGTGAACAAAGTCTCACCGCTTTGGGATTTCACTGCTTCGGGAATGGGCGGCGCCTGCTGGTAGATTTGCTGGCCGAGCAGCAGCAGGATACCGAACATGACCACCATGCCGACCGACAGGATGATCCACAGCCTTTTGATGCTGAATGTCGTATGATAGCTCTTCATGCCCCAAACCCTTTCCGCTCAGAACAGGCCGTGGCTACCGCCTACAGCGCCAAAAATTGTTATGACACTGACAGCAAGTAATAATTGATGCAGTCGTATCATTCTAACGAAATCTGCTTCGGGAGATTTTGAAGCGGCAAGACGGCGATGCAGATGCAGCGGCTCGATTACGAACAATATCAGTGTAAACACTGTCCAGAGCGCCACCATTAAGTGCATCCACCAGAACCGGTCGTCAAGGAACCGGCTCCATAGGTCCGCGCGCGCGACCAGCCACAGACCGCTTGCGCCGGCAAGCAGGACCCACAGGCGTGCCTGCCAGGCAAAGCGCGCTTCCATCTGTTGAAAGCGGCGCAGCCGATCCTGCGGCAATTCCGTTGCCTTTAGCGTCGGCATCAAAACCCAGGTGACGAAGCCGACACCACCGATCCAGAACAGAACCGCGATGACATGCACCGCGCGGACAAGCGCGAGGTCATCCACGGTGCGCCCCGTCGCTGACATCCGGGCGTTCCCGGTAGAACTCGACCTGCATCGTCATGGGGCCAAGCGGCACGACATGATGGGTTGCCTGCGGCGCAATGAGCGCCGGATTGTCGGGCGTCACCAGATGCTCGCTTGGCGGATCGACAAAGATCAGCCGCACTTCGCCGTCCAGCACCCGCAGGAGCCCCCAGGTGCCCGCCTTGGTGCGATGATCGTTGCGCAGCGCGTCGGGCAAGCTTTGCTCGTCGAAGATCGGCGAAGCGCTATAGGGGGTCGATGTCACGAGGCTACTCCCGCGGAGATGGCGGCGAGACCGCCCCGGTCAATCCGGATCCCGGTCAGCAGGCTCTCGCCAATCCGCTGCGCCGCCTCGCGAAACCGGTCCGCGACCGCCGCGTTGGGCGCAATCCCGGCAAGCGTCCGGTCCCAGAGCGACCGCCAGCGAGTGAAATGTGCCTCATCGAGCCCGCCGATGGCGATATGTTTGCGCATCGGGTTGCCGCTGAAACGACCGGATTCGAGCATGATCGAGGCCCAGAAATCCTTCATGCGCGTCAGATGGTGCGGCCAGTCTTCGATCCGTTCCGCAAAGATCGGACCGAGCATGCTATCCTGGCGGACGGTATCGTAAAAACTCTCCACGAGCCGCGAAATGAAGGCGTCATCGATGCCGCATGCCAGCGCATCCGCCATCTTGCGCGACCGTGCCTGTTCGGCGTGGTTCGATGTCATACCTGCCTCGACTCGATTAAGATGTATCTTATATACATGCTTTACCCGCCTTGGCGGCAAAATCAAATATATGATATGCATCTTTTTATGAGATTATCCGTCCAGACCGACTATGCTCTCCGCACATTGATGTTCCTGGCGGTGAAAGACGGCCACCATTCGATCGCGCAAATCGCTCGCGCTTATGGCATCTCGAAGAACCACCTGATGAAGGTCGCGCAGCGATTGACCGCGGAAGGACTCGTCGAGGGCGTCCGCGGTCGGAGCGGCGGTCTCAAGCTGGCGCGGCCAGCCAGTGACCTGAACGTCGGCTCGATCATGCGCATGATGGAAGACACCGGGGCCTTCGTTGAATGCTTCGACGCGACGACTAACAGTTGCGTCGTGACGCCGGCATGCGGATTGCGCCATGCCTTGGCTGGTGCACTGGAAGCTTTCGCGCGACATCTCGATCAATTCACGATCGCTGATCTTGTGCCGAATTTCGAAAGCTATGCGCGGCAACTGGACGTGCAGATGGCGGCCGCTTCGATGTAGCGGCAGACGGGGGTATTTGGCGCGCCCGGCTGGATTCGAACCAGCGACCACAGGCTTAGAAGGCATGTGCTCTATCCAGCTGAGCTACGGGCGCCCGGCGTGCCCTTTAGCGTGGATTGCACGGCGGGGAAACGCTGATCATAACGGTGCCTTACGAAGACGTAAGGGGTGGGCGATGACATTGCAGCGGGTGACGGCGCGCGAGGTGAAGGGCGCGCATTTCCGCTATTTCGATATCGTCATGGCGGCGTTCGTCGTGATCCTCGTGCTGTCGAACGTCGTCGGCGCGGGGAAGCGCGCGGTGATCGACCTCCCGTATTTCGGGCTGTGGCCGTTCGGTGCGGGCATCCTGTTCTTCCCGATTTCCTATGTCCTCGATGACGTGCTGACCGAGGTCTATGGCTATGCCCGGGCGCGGCGCGTGGTCTGGGTTGGCTTTGCCGCGCTGTGTTTCCTGGTAGTGATGGAATGGACCGTGGTCGCGTTGCGCCCGGCGGCGGACTGGCATGGCCAGGCGCAGTATGAATATGTCTTCGGCCTGCCGCCGCACCTGATCGACACCTTCCCCTATGTCAGCGTCGGCATTGGCGGGCGGATCGCCTTTGCCTCGCTGTGCGCCTTCTGGGTCGGCGACCTGCTCAATTCCTTCGTGCTCGCCAAGATGAAGATCTGGACCAGCGGGCGGATGCTGTGGACGCGGACGATCGGCAGCACGATCGTCGGCGAGGGCGCCGACAGCCTCGTCTTTTATCCGCTGGCCTTTTACGGCCTGGCCGACTGGCCGGTGCAGGCGATGCTGACGGTGATGTTCACCCAGTTCGTGCTCAAGGTGAGCTGGGAAGTGATCCTGACGCCGGTCACCTATGCCGTGGTCGGCTGGCTCAAGAAGCATGAGGGCGTCGACGTCTATGACGAGGGGACGGATTTTTCGCCCTTCACGGCGGAAGTCTAACCCTTTGCCATCGCGGACATGACGGCCTAACAGCCTCGCGATGCTGGCCGGCCTGATTTTTGCGACCGAGGATGCCGATGACCGTCCCGGGGTACTAGCGGCGACGCTGCCGTTCGGCGGGCTGACGCTGGTCGAGTTCCAGGCGCGCCTGCTGATCGGCGCAGGCGCGTCGCAGATCATCCTCGTCGTCGCGCGGATGACGCCCGAGCTGCTCGGCGCGATCAATCGCATCGGGCGGCGCGGCGCGGCGGTCGATGCGGTGCGCACCGCGACGGAAGTGGCCGAAAAGCTTCACCCGCTCGCGCGCCTGCTGGTGGTCGCCGACGGACTGGTCACGACCGGCGACATCGTCGCGCAGATGGCGGCGGAAGGTGAGGATGCGCTGCTGGTGATCGACGATCGCGACGCGCCGCCGGGCTTCGAGCGCGTCGGCGCGCTGACCGCCTGGGCCGGTCTCGCCCGGCTCGATCCGCGCCACGTCGCCGAGGTCGCCGCCTTGCCGCGCGACTATGATTTCCAGTCGACGCTGTTGCGCGTCGCGGCGCAGGACGGCGTGACGCATCTGCGGCTGCCGGCGAAAGACCCGACGCACGGCATTTTCCGCGACTCGCGCGACCTTGCCGATCGCGGCAAGGCGATTCTCGCCGCGCTCGTCGCGCCGCCGATCCGCTGGGCCGACCGCTATATTCTCGCGCCGCTGATCCGGCTCGCTTTGCCGCGGCTGGTGGCGCGTGCGGTGCCGACCACGGCGCTGGGCGGGGCAGGGCTCGTGCTCGCGGCGCTGGGCGGCGGCGCGATGCATCTCGGCTGGGTTGGCGGCGGTCTCGGCGCGATGACCGTCGCGGTGATGTGCTTCTCGATCGGCGCGGTGCTCGCCTGGCTGCGCGACGAGGATGCGCTGATGCGCTTCGGTCGCGGTGGCGCGCTGTTGACGGCGGCATTGGCGGCGCTGCTGCTCGGCGACAGCGCGCGGCTGGCAAGCGGCACGACGACCGGGCTCGTCGTCGCGCTGGCCGGGATCGTCGCAGCGGGGCTGGTCGAGCGCGCCGGCGGTGCGGCGGTGCGGCGGCGCTGGTGGGCCAGCTCGCTGGCCTATCTGCTGGTGATGCTGCCGCTGGCGATCGGTGGGCAGCCGATCGCGGCGCTGGCGGTGGCGGCCGGTTATGCCGCGCTGACGCTGGCCGCCGCCGTTGAGGCGTTGCGCGAAAAGCCTTAGGGCGGTTTTAACGACACTTGCCTAGAGCGGAGGGCATGTCGATCGACGTTGGCGACATTGATGACGGCGTTCGCAAGAGCGCCATGGGGTTGCTCGCACGCGCGGCAGCCGCGATCCCGCGTGCCGACCAGCGGCTGGCGGTAGCGATCGACGATTTCTTTCTGCCCGAAGAAGCGCGACTCGACGACCGCACGCGCGCTGCGCTGGCGACAGCGATCACCGGGATGACCGGCGCGGTCGAAGCGGCGCTGCGCCAGCATGCCGCACGCCTGCTGGCCGGACGCAGCGAACCCGAACTCGCGCAGGCGCTGGTGTCGGATCACCGGCCGGTGCTCGACCGGCTGGTATCGGCCGGGCTGATGCGCGATACCGAGCTCATGCGCGAACTGGTCGGCCGGGTAAGGGCGGATGTTCTGGGCGAGGCGCTGCCGGTGCAGGCGCCCGACGAACCCGATTGGCCGAGCTTGCTTGCGCGGCTCGCGCAAAGCCCCGACAGCGTGGTGGCGAGCAGCGCGATGGCACTGCTTGCCGCGGAAAGCCGGCGTCGCGCCGCCCCGCCGGGCGAGGCGCAGGGGTGGAGCGATCTGCCCGCCGAGCTGCATCACCGGCTGGTCTGGTGGGTCGCGGCCGCACTGCGCGAGCGCAACAGCGAGGATGCCGGCGACAATGTCGTGTTGCTCGATCGCGCGCTGGCCGAGGCAGCGCTGCGCCAGGTCGGCGCGCATGACGAGGGCGACCGCGTCGAGGCGACGGCGATGCGCCTCGCCGCAGCGGTCGATGCGCATGCCGACGAACTGGCGACGTTGCTGGTCGAGGCGCTCGCCGACCGGCGGCTGCCGCTGTTCATCGCCTTCATCGCGCATGCACTCGGGCTCGATTATGGCGAGACGCGCGACATTGCGCTCGATCCGGCCGGCGACCAGCTTTGGCCGGTGCTGCGCGCGCTCGAGCTCGACCGCAGTTCGATCGCGCGGATCGGGCTGGCGCTGACCGAGGCCGACCCGCGCCGCGACGTGGAAGCCTTTGCCGACCGGCTCGATGCGATCGCCGAACTCCCCGCCGCCAGCGCGCGCATTGCGCTCGCACCGTTGCTGCTCCACCCGGATTATCGTGCGGCGATGCGCTCGCTGGCGCGTGGCGGCGCGGCATGAACATGGTCGAGCCGATGATGCCGCCGGTACGGGGTCGGGTCGATGCGAGCGGGCGGCTGGTCGAGGCGGAACAACGACTGCACGATCTCAACGCGCGCGCCGGCGGATCGCTCGATGCGCCGCTCGCCGTGCCACAAATCGCCACCATTGCGCGCCTCGCGCAGCGCCTCGGTATCCTCGTATCGCGTGCCGTGGTGGCGGCCGAAGGCGATGATGACGTCGAGCTCTGGGTGCGTGCCGAGCCCGATGGCAGCGGCGTGCGGCTGGCGATCACGGGCTGGCGCATGCGGACGCCGTGGCAGCCCGCCGCCGTGGCGCAGCAGCGCGAGGGTGACTTTCTGCGCAGCGGTGCCGAGTGGCTGTGGGAGGCCGATGCGGCGCTGCGGCTGAGCTTCGTGTCGATTTCGGCCGGCGCGCGCTATGGCTTCGATGCGGCCGGCTTGCTCGGTCAGCCGCTGACCAAATTGTTCGTGCTCGGCGAGGATGGCGAGGGCAGCTTTCCGATTCTCGGCGGTCTTGCGCTGCATCAGCGTTTCGACGGGCAGCTCGCGACGATCCGTGCGACCGGGCGGCGCGTCACATTGTCGGCGACGCCGCGTACCGATGAGAGCGGTGCCTTTGCCGGCTTTGTCGGATCGGCCGAACCGGTTCCCGACGAGACCCGGGTCGCACCACACATGCCGCAGGCAGACGCTGCGACGACCGCCTTCGCCGCGCGGCTCGACCAGGCGCTGCGCGGGCCGCTCGACCGGATCATCGCCAATGCCGACAGCATCAGCGCCAAGTCGGAAGGGCCGCTGCGCCAGGATTATGCGGATTACGCCGCCGACATCGCGACGGCGGGGCGGCATCTCGCCGGGCTGGTCGATGATCTGGTCGACCTGCAATTCATCGAACGCCCCGATTTCGCGGTCGCGGCCGAAGCGATCGACTTAGCCGACGTTGCGCGCCGCGCCGCCGGGCTGCTGGCGCTGCGCGCGGGTGAGGCACGGGTGCGGATCGACAAGCCCTCGGCCGAAGAGACGCTCGCCGCGACCGGCGAGTTTCGCCGTGCCCTGCAGGTGCTGGTCAATCTGATCGGCAATGCGGTGCGCTACTCGCCGCCCGAGGGCATGGTGTGGATCCGCATCGAGCGCGAGGGCGATATCTGCGCGGTGATCGTCGCCGACCAGGGCAAGGGTATCGCGCTCGCCGACCAGCAGCGCATCTTCGAGAAATTCGAGCGGGTCGATCCGCGCGAGCCGGGCGGCAGCGGGCTGGGGCTATACATCGCCCGCCGGCTCGCCCGCGCGATGGGCGGCGACGTGACGGTCGACAGCGCGCCCGGGCAGGGCGCGCGCTTCGTGTTTACCTTGCCCTGTGCGGGCGATTGCTAGAGTCGTTGCGCCGCGATCAGTTTCCGCGATCGCGACCGGCTTCAGCCGACTCGCTTGGGCCGGTTGAGTACGATCAGCACCACGCCGACGACTGCGACCAGTGCCCCTTTCACCGCCCATTCGCGCTGATCGAGCATGAAGCTCGATGCCGGCCAATGGATGTAGCCGAGCCCCTGGCCGACCCACAGCAGCCCCATCAGCACGGCGAGCACGCCGAGCGCGAGCATTACCGGGCGGAGCGCACGCATCAGCGTTTGTCGATCGGCTGGTAATCGCGCGCCGTCGGGCCGGTGTAGAGCTGGCGCGGACGGCCGATCTTCTGGTCGGGATCGGCGATCATCTCGTTCCACTGTGCGACCCAGCCGACGGTGCGGGCGAGTGCGAACAAAGCGGTGAACATCGTCGTCGGGAAGCCGATCGCCGAGAGGATCACGCCGGAGTAGAAGTCGACGTTGGGGAACAGCTTCTTCTCGATGAAATAAGGGTCGCTGAGCGCCATTTCCTCGAGCTGCAGCGCGACGTCGAACACCGGATCGCTGACCTTGAGCGCGGCGAACACCTCGCGCACGGTCTTCTGCATGACCGTCGCGCGCGGATCGTAATTCTTGTAGACGCGGTGGCCGAAGCCCATCAGGCGGAACGGGTCGTTCTTGTCCTTGGCGCGGGCGATGTAGTGCGGGATGCGATCGGGCGTGCCGATTTCGCGCAGCATGTTGAGCGCTGCCTCGTTGGCGCCGCCATGCGCCGGGCCCCACAGGCAGGCGATGCCGGCCGCGATGCAGGCGAACGGGTTGGCGCCCGACGACCCGGCGAGCCGCACGGTCGAGGTCGAGGCGTTCTGCTCGTGATCGGCATGGAGGATGAAGATGCGATCGAGCGCCTTCTCGACCACCGGATTGACCTCATATTTCTCGGCCGGCACGCCGAAGGTCATGCGCAGGAAATTGCCGGTGTAGCTCAGCGAATTGTCGGGATATAGGAAGGGCTGCCCGACCGAATATTTATACGCCATGGCGGCGATCGTCGGCATCTTGGCGATCAGCCGGTGGCTGGCGATCATGCGCTGGTGCGGATCGGTGATGTCGGCCGAATCATGGTAGAAGGCGGACAGCGCGCCGACCACGCCGCACATCACCGCCATCGGGTGCGCATCGCGCCGGAAACCGCGATAGAAGGTCGCCAGCTGCTCGTGCAGCATGGTGTGGCGGGTGATGGTGTAGGTGAAGGTGTCGAGCTCGGCCGCGCTCGGCAGCTCGCCATTGAGCAGCAGGTACGACACTTCCATGAAGCTCGACTGCTCGGCCAGTTGACCGATCGGATAGCCGCGATGGAGCAGGACACCCTTGTCGCCGTCGATATAGGTCAACGCCGACTCGCAGCTCGCGGTCGAGGTGAAGCCGGGATCATAGGTGAACATGCCGCTGTCGGCGTAGAGCCGGCGGATATCGATCACATCGGGACCGACACTACCCGACAGAACCTTATAGTCATGGTTGCCCAGGCTGATCGTGGCTTGATCGGTCATCGCGCGTGCCCTTCCTTCGATTGCTTCAAGACGCCATCCGGTCGGCGATCCGTCCCAGGCTCTCGTCGCGCCCGAGCAGATCGAGCACGTCGAAGATGCCGGGGGACGTCCGGCGACCGGTCAGCGCGGCGCGCAGCGGTTGCGCGACCTGGCCAAGTTTGACCCCCGCTTCTTCCGCAACGCGGCGAACCGCATCTTCCAAAACCCCCGTATCCCAGCTTTCGACCGCGTCAAGCGCGGTGTGAACACAGGCGAGTAACGCGGGCGCATTGCCGGCCAGAAGTGGGGCGGCGTCTTCGTCGATTGGCAAGGGACGGGTGACGAACAGGAAATCGGTCCCCCTGGCCAGCTCGACGATATTGGCGGCGCGGGGCTTGAGCGATGTCATGCTGCGCCGCAGCAGATCTTGCTGCGCCGGCGTGGGTACGAAATCGAGCCGCGCGGTCACCAGATCGGCGAGCCGCGCGTCGTCGGCCTCGCGGATGTAATGGCCGTTGAGGTTTTCGAGCTTCTTGAGGTCGAAGCGCGATGGCGAGCGGCCAACCCCGGCGAGATCGAACCATTCGGTCGCCTGCGCGCGGCTGATGATTTCGTCGTCGCCATGACCCCAGCCGAGTCGGAGCAGGTAATTGTCGAGCGCCTCGGGCAGGATGCCGAATTCGTCGCGATAGACATCGACGGCGACCGCGTTCTTGCGCTTCGACATCTTGCTGCCGTCGGGATTGAAGATCAACGGGATGTGCGCATAGATCGGCTCGTCCCAGCCCCCCTCTATTTCCTTTAGGGCGCGATAGATCGGCAACTGGCGGAAGGCGTTGTTGAGATGGTCGTCGCCGCGAATGACTTGGGTCACGCCCATGTCGTGATCGTCGACCACCACGGCCAGCATATAGGTCGGGTTGCCGTCGGAACGCAGCAGCACGAGATCGTCGATCTCGGCATTCTGCACGGTCACTTCGCCCTGGACGCGGTCGACAATCGTCGTCGCGCCTTCGGTCGGCGCCTTCAGCCGGACGACGAAGGGCTTGCCGTCATCGTTCGGTGCGCGGTCGCGCCACGGCGAGCGGATGCGTAGCGGCTTCTTCGCCGCCTCGGCCTCGGCGCGCATCGCCGCCAGCTCGTCCTGGGTCAGGTAGCAGCGATAGGCCGCACCCGCTTCGACCATCGCATGCGCGACCTCGGCGTGGCGCGCGGCGCGCTCGAACTGGAACACGGTGTCGCCGTCCCAGTCGAGATCGAGCCAGCGCATCCCGTCGATGATCGCGTCGATCGCCGGCTGGGTCGAGCGGACCCGATCGGTATCCTCGATCCGCAGCAGGAACTTGCCGCCATGATGCCGCGCGAACAGCCAGTTGAACAAGGCAGTGCGCGCACCGCCGATGTGCAGATAGCCGGTCGGCGATGGCGCGAATCGCGTCACCACTGCCGGTGTGTCGGGCGCGCCGGAACCGGCGGCCGCAGTGTCAGACCTTGCGCCCAAACGCGCTTGCTCCCAGAAATGAAATTCGATGGCCAACTCAGCCGCCGATGCCGCTAGCACAGCACCTTCGCGGCTTCAAATCGCGCGGATCACCGGCTTTGCCCATCGTTTGCGCGACGGGCTGGAATCATGGCTCGAAGCTGAACGCGACCAACTGGTCTTGTGGCTGCCGGTTGCGCTTGGCGCGGGCATCACGGCGTGGTTCGTCCTTCCGCTGACGTATCAGTGGCGCACGCTGATTCTCGCCTTGGCCGCTATGTCGCTCGTCGCGTTGGCAATCGGTCGCGGCGGACGGGCGGGCAGGGTGGTGGCGATCGGCGCGACGACGATGGCGATCGGGCTGGCACTGATCTGGTGGCGCGCTGCCGGGAATCCGGGGAACCCACTGAAGGGCGCCACGATTGCGACCTTCGAAGCGAAGGTGGAGCGCGTCCAGCCATTGCCGCCGCGCCAGCTTGTGCGGTTGCGACTGACGCCGCTGCGCGTCGTCGCCGTACCGGAAAGGCGGGAGAAGCGCGGCTATGGTCGGCGAAGGCCCGAAGCACTGCCGGTGCTGCCTACCCATTTACGCGTCAACATTGCCGATGCCGATGTGCCGGCGGGGCTGGTGCCCGGCGCGACGATCCGGCTGGGTGCGCGGCTGATGCCACCGGCCGAGCCGGCGGTGCCGGGCGCCTATGACTATGCCCGCGTCGCGTGGTTCGATCATATCGGCGGCACGGGGCGCGGCTTTGCGCCAGTGGAGATCGTGACGCCGGGGGCGGTGGCGAGCAACGGGCTGCGCGAGCGCCTGTCCCGGCATATCCAGGCCAGCGCCCCCGGCGGTGCCGGTGCGATCGCCGCTGCGCTGGCGACGGGCGACCAGGGCGCGATCCCGGAAGGCGATGCCGATGCGATGCGGCGCTCGGGGCTCGCGCATCTGCTGTCGGTCAGCGGGCTGCATATCAGCGCGGTGGTCGCGGCGACGATGTTCGTCGTGCTGCGGCTGCTGGCGCTCTGGCCATGGCTGGCGCTGCGTTTCCAGCTGCGGTTGTTCGCCGCCGCGGCAGGGGCGCTGGCGGCGATCGGCTATACCGCGCTGACCGGGTGGGAGGTGCCGACGGTACGCTCGTGCGTGGCGGCGGTGCTGGTGATCGTCGCGCTGATGCTCGGCCGCGAGGCGATCACGCTACGGCTGGTCGCGGCGGGCGCGTTCGTCGTGCTGCTGCTGTTCCCCGACGCGCTGGCCGGGCCGAGCTTCCAGCTCTCCTTCGCCGCCGTCGCGACGATCGTCGCGCTGCACGAGCATCCGCGGGTCCATGGCTGGTTCATGAAGCGCGACGAGCCGTGGCTCCGCAGAGCGGGACGTGAGATAGCATCGTTGCTGCTCACCGGCTTCGTCGTCGAAGTGGCGCTGCTGCCGATCTCGCTGTTCCATTTCCACAAGGCCGGCGTGTACGGCGCGGTCGCCAATATCGTCGCGATTCCGCTGACCACCTTCGTCACCATGCCGCTCGAAGCGCTCGCGTTGCTGTTCGATCTGGTCGGCGCGGGCGCGCCCTTCTGGTGGTTGACCGCGCGGTCGCTCGATCTGCTGCTGTGGATCGCCCACAGCACCGCCAGCATACCGGGTTCGGTCGCCGCGCTCCCCTCGATGCCCGGTGGCGCTTATGCGCTGATGGTGGCCGGCGGCTTGTGGATCGCCTTGTGGCGGACACGGTGGCGACGGCTTGGCCTGCTCCCGCTGATCGCCGGCGCGACCTGGGCACTGCTCACCCCGGCGCCCGACCTGCTGGTGACCGGGGACGGCCGTCACGTCGCGTTGCGTACCTCCGATGGCGGTCTGGCATTGCTGCGCGATCGTACCGGCGACTATGTTGCCGATATGATGACCGAGAATAGCGGTGCGGATGGCGAACCGATGCTGCTGGCCGACCAGCCAGACGCGCGGTGCAGTCGCGATCTGTGCCTCGCCGAGCGGGTGGCTGGCGGGCGGCACTGGCGCATTCTCGCCACGCGCAGCACCTATCTCGTACCCGTGGAGCAACTGGTCGCGGCCTGTGCCACGGCGGACATCGTGATCAGCGAGCGACGCTTGCCGGCACGCTGTCGCCCACGCTGGTTACGGCTCGATCGCGCGACGCTGGCTCAGACGGGCGGCGTTGCGATTGCGCTGAGCAGCGTATCGGTGCGCACAGTACGCAGCGGCATCGACGAACATCCCTGGCGCGTCGCGATGGCGCCACATCGACCCGGCCCCCGCAAGGAGCAGCAATGACCCCCGCCGCGTCGCCGCTCGACCGCATCGCCCCTTATGTGGTGCGCGACGATTTCCTGCCGGCCGAAGACCTTCGGATGTTGATCGCCTGGACGCTCGCACGCGAGGCGGATTTCGCGAGCACGTTGGTCGGCGGGCCGCACGGCCGGGTCGACACCGCGATCCGGGCGTCGCGCAGTTTGCCGCCAAAGTCATTCGCGCCGCAGCGCGCCTTCTTCCTCGACCATCTGCTGCCGCTGGTGCCGGATCTCTGCACCGCGCTCGGCCTGCAGCCCTTTACGGTCGGCAGGGTCCAGCTCGGACTCGTCTGCCACAATGATGGCGACTATTACCGGCGCCACATCGACACTGCCGTCACCACGACGGGGCCGATCGCGACGCGCATGATCAGCGCGGTGTATTATTTCCATCCCGAGCCGAAGGGCTTTTCCGGCGGCGAGCTGCGCCTGCATCCCTTTTTGCCTCGCGCCGAGACGGGCGCGTTCACCGATCTGGCGCCTGCGCAAAACCGCCTCGTCGCTTTTCCGTCCTGGGCGCCGCACGAGGTGATGCCGGTAAGCTGCCCGTCAGGCGGTTTTGCCGCCTCGCGCTTCTCGGTGAATTGCTGGTTTCACCGCGCGCTGCCCGAAACCGATCAGTAGCGGCGCAGCAGTCCGGCGAGCTTGCCCTGTACGCGGACCTGTTCGGGGCGATAGCGTTGCGGGTCATAGGCGCGGTTGGCCGGATCGAGCCGGATCATCGCGCCTTCCTTGCGGAAATATTTGAGCGTCGCCTCGCTGTCCTCGATCAGCGCGACGACGATGTCGCCATCGCGCGCGGTGTCGGCGCGGCGGATCAGCGCATAGTCGCCGTCGAGAATGCCCGCCTCGACCATCGAATCGCCGGCCACCTCGAGCGCGTAATGTTCGCCGCCGCCAAGCAGCGCGGCGGGCACCGCGAGCATCGAGCTGCCTTCGAACGCCTCGATCGGCACGCCCGCCGCGATGCGGCCGTGCAAGGGGATTTCGATCACGTCATTGGCAGGCTGGGGCAGGGTGCGCACATTGGACGGTGCCGTCGCCGCGACCGCGGCCTTGCGCGGCGCTTCGGCGCGCTCCGGCATACGCAGCACCTCGAGCGCGCGCGCGCGGTTGGGCAGGCGACGCAGGAACTTGCGTTCTTCCAGCGCAGAGATCAGACGGTGGACACCGGATTTCGACTTGAGGTCGAGCGCCTCCTTCATTTCCTCGAACGAGGGCGAGACGCCGCTCTCCTCCAGACGGTCATGAATGAAGCAGATCAGTTCATGCTGCTTGCGGGTTAACATCCGGCAATCCTCCGTCGGAACAGACGAGGAACGTTTACGCAACGTTCCGAGGGCTTGTCAAGCGATCGCCATGATCTCGATCAAATCGCCCGGTTCCGCGGGTGGCGCATGCGGCTGGCGGACGATCAGACAGTCGGCCCGGGCGAGGGTGCGCAGCATCGAACTGTCCTGGATCGCGGCCGCGAACACTCGGCCGTCGCGCGTTGCCGCGCGCAGATAATCGGTGCGGTGATCATTGGCACCGAGCGGTTCACCGAGGATCGCGGTGCGCATGGCCGGGAGGGGATCGGCGGCGCCCGACAAGGCGGCAGTCAGCGGCTTGAGGAACAAGGTCGCGGTGACGAAGGCCGATACCGGGTTTCCGGGCAGGCCGAGCACGACCGCGCCGTTGAGTTGCCCGGCCATCATCGGCTTGCCCGGGCGCAGCGCGATGCGCCAGAAATCGAGACTGCCGCCGACGGCGAGCAACGCAGGGCGGACGAGGTCATGGTCGCCGACCGAGGCACCACCGGTGGTCACCAGGATATCGGCCTGGACGCCGGCGAAGGCGTCGCGCAGCGTGTCGAGCCGGTCGGGCAGGGTGCCGAAATCGATCACCTCGACGGGTAGGTCGGCCAGCATTGCGGCGAGCATCGCGCCGTTCGATTCGGGGAGCTGATCGTCGCGCAGGGCTGCGCCGGGGCGGACCAGCTCGTCGCCGGTGCCCGCGATTGCCACGACGACGCGGCGGCGTACCGGCAGCGTGGCATGGCCGCCGATCGCCGCGACCGCCAGTCGCGCCGGCGTGATGCGTTCGCCGGCTGCAAGGAGCACGTCGCCGGCGTGAAAATCGAGCCCGCGCCTGCGGACATTGCCGCCCTGGCGCTTCGGTCCTTCGCCGGTCAGGCGTATCGCGCCATGGTCGGCATCAGCCTCTTCCTGCACCAGCACGCTGTCGGCGCCGGTCGGGAGCGGTGCGCCGGTGAAAATCCGGACGGTTTCGCCGATGCCGAGCGTGCCGGCAAAGGCGCGGCCGGCGGCACTCTCGCCGACCAGCCGCCAAGGGCCGGGCAGATCGGCGTAGCGGATCGCATAACCGTCCATGGCGGATAGATCGGCCGCCGGCTGGGTGCGCAGCGCGACGACGTCCTGCGCCGCCCAGCGACCGACCGCTTGCGCCAGCGGCACGGTTTCGACCGCGACGGGTGCACCGAGCGCGAACAAGCGGGCCTGGGCCTCGGCGACGGGAAGGAGGGGTAGGGGATTGCTCACGGCGCGTTCCTATCCCGCGTCGCGCCGCACCGCTAGGCGTTCGACACATTGCGACCTATTCTGCGCACGGAGGCCGATCATGCTCAAAGCGTTGCTCTTCGGATTGCTGCTGCTGTCGCCTGCGATATCACCGGAGGATCGAGCGCACCCCGCTGGGCTGGTCGGCAGCTATGACGGGCATCAGATGGAGCTGGCAGCGGGGCTGGAACTCACGGCCGACGGGCGCTTCCGCTATGCGCTGTCCTATGGCGCGCTCGACGAAGCGGCGACGGGAAGCTGGGTGGCAGATCATGGCACCGTCGTCCTGACCAGCGATCCGGTCACGGCGCCGCGGATCGTCATGACGGGGCAGCGGGCGGGACCGGCGGGCGAACTGCGCCTAACGCTCGACATGCCCGGCGCCGGGATGACGCGGCAATTGTTCGAGGCGGAGATCACCTTCGCCGACGGTCACACGGCGCGGCGGCAACTCGCCGAGGGCGAGACGGTCATCGCCTTTCCGCCCGCTGTCCCGCCGGTCGCGATCAGGCTTGCCCTGCCGATGTTCGAACTCGCCGGCGACCGCGTGACGATCGATCCGGCCAAGGGGACGCAGCTGGCGTTTCGTTTCGAGCCAAATGATCTCGGCAAGGTCGATTTTCGCGGGACCGTGTTGCGGCAGGAAGGCGGCGATCTGCTGCTCGATCGCTACGGCCGTACGATCCGTTTTCGCGCCGTGCGCGAATAGCGCAAAAATATGCCGGTTTCAGCGCATTTTGCGTAGAAATAATCATTTGTAATCAATGATATCCTGACCATCTCCCCTGCTTCGAAAAAGCAGGGTAGAAAATCACGAAGAGCAGGGGAAGGCGCTCGTTCGAGCAAGGGGGATGCGGTGTCGCGCGACGTGTCGACGTCGGGGGACGACCATGTCAAAGAGCCGGGACAGATCGGCAGCGTGCACGATCTGCCGCCGAACCATGGCACATATCTTTCACGATTGAATCGGCGTCGCACGGTTCGGGCAACGCGACATCAGGCGTGCCAGTCGCCCGATTTGCCGCCGGTCTTGCTGACCAGCCGCACGCCGGCGATGATCATGCCCTTATCGACCGCCTTGGCCATGTCGTAGATCGTCAACAGCGCGACCGACACCGCGGTCATCGCTTCCATCTCGACCCCGGTCTTGCCCTCGGTGCTGGCGGTGGCGGTGGCGATGATGCCGGTGTCGTCGAAGGCGAAGTCGATCGCGACCTGGTTCAGCGGCAGCGGATGGCAGAGCGGGATGAGCTCGGCGGTCTTCTTCGCCGCCATAATCCCGGCGACGCGCGCCACGGCGAGCACGTCGCCCTTGGCGGCGGCACCGTCGCGGATCGCGGTCAGTGCGGGGGCGGACATGGCGATGTGGCCCGTCGCGACCGCCACGCGCACGGTCGTCGCCTTGCCCGACACGTCGACCATATGCGCCGCGCCGGCCGCGTCGAGATGGGTGAGCCCGCTCACCCGATCATCGCCCGCGTCGCCGCCTCGACATCGTCCTGACGCATCAACGCCTCGCCGATCAGGAAACAGTGGACACCGTGCGTCGCCATCTCATCGAGGTCGGCGTGCGTCATCAGCCCGCTTTCGGCGATGAAGGTGCAGCCCGCCGGGGCCTTGCCGATCAGCTCATAGGTGCGCGCAAAATTGACCGTGAAATCGCGCAGGTCGCGATTGTTGACGCCGATCAGTCGCGATTTGAGCTTCATCGCGCGCTCCATCTCGCGCTCGTCATGGACCTCGACCAGCACGTCCATGCCGCAATCGAGCGCGCTGGCCTCGATCTCGCCGAGCAGGCCGTCGTCGAGCGCCGCCATGATCAACAGGATTGCGTCGGCACCCAGCGCGCGCGATTCGGGGACCTGCCACGGGTCGACCATGAAATCCTTGCGCAGCACGGGCAGGGTGCAAGCCTCGCGCGCGGCGGAGAGAAAGGCATCGGCGCCCTGAAACCAGCGCTCGTCGGTCAGTACCGACAGGCAGGCGGCGCCGCCGGCCTGATAGGCTCGGGCATGCGCGGGGGGATCGAAATCGGCGCGGATCAGCCCCTTGGACGGGCTGGCCTTCTTGATCTCCGCGACCAAGGCGTGGCCGGTCGCGGCGCGCGCATCGAGCGCGGCGCGGAAGCCGCGCGGCGGGGTCTGCGCGGCGATCCGTGCGTCGATCTCGGCGAGCGGGATCGACGCCTTGCGCGCCGCGACATCGGCGCGCTTGGTTTCGAGGATACGGTCGAGAATATTGGTCATGGCATCGGGCCCTAATAGGCGATCCAGCGATCGAGCAACGCGCTTGCCGCGCCGCTGTCGAGCGCTTCGGCGGCGCGTGCGGCACCGTCGATGAGGCTATCGGCGTTGCCGGCGACGATCAAGGCGGCGGCGGCGTTGAGCAGCACGGCGTCGCGATAGGCGCCGCGCTCACCGAGCAGCAGGCGGCGCAGCGCCGCCGCATTGTAATAAGGGTCGCCCCCATGCAGCGCGGCGAGCGGATGGCGCGGCAGGCCGGCATCCTCGGGCACGATATGCTCGGGCAGGGATAGCGCCCCGAGGCTCACCGCGATGCTCGGGCCGGCGCCCGACAGTTCGTCGAGTCCTTCCTCGCCCGACACGATCAGGCTCGCCTCGGTGCCGAGCTGGCCGAGCGCATCGGCATAGACCGTCGCGTAATCGGGCCGGGCGATGCCGATCAGCTGGCGCGTTACGTGGGCGGGATTGGCCAGCGGACCCATCAGGTTGAAGATCGTCCGCTTGCCGATCCGGCGGCGGATCGGCGTGATGCGTTTCATTGCCGGGTGGTGGTTGGCGGCGAACAGAAAACAGATGCCGATATCCGCGAGGCTGGCCTCGGCCCTGGCGCCGGCGCGCTCCATGTCGAGGCCGAGCGCCTCGAGCGTATCGGCCGCGCCGGCCTTGGAGGAAGCGGCGCGATTGCCGTTCTTGGCGACCGGCACGCCGCACGCCGCGACGATGATCGACACTGCGGTCGACACGTTGAGCGTGTGGTGGCCGTCGCCGCCGGTGCCGCAGACGTCGATCGCGCCGGTCGGCGCGTCGATCGGGATCAGCCGTGCGCGCAGCGCGCGCGCCGCCTCGGCGATCTCGACCGCGGTCTCGCCGCGATCCGACAGGCCGATCAGGAACTCGGCGACGGCGTCTTCGGAGGTTCTTGCGTCGAGAATGTCGGCGAATGCCTGCGCGGCCTCGTCGCGCGACAAGACGCGCGACGGGTCCGGCAGGCGCGCAAGGCTCGTCACGCCAGCGACCGAACCGGCAGGCCGGCCGTCTTCAGGAAATTGCCGAGCAACTGGTGGCCATGCTCTGTGGCTATGCTCTCCGGGTGGAACTGCACGCCGTGGATCGGCAACGACATATGGCGGAAACCCATCACCGAGCCGTCGTCAGCGGTGGCGTTGACGATCAGCTCGGACGGGATGTCATCGACGATCAACGAGTGATAGCGCGTCGCCGTAAAGGGCGATGGCAGGTCGGCGAACACGCCGCTGCCGTCATGGCTGATCGGCGAGGTCTTGCCGTGCATCAGCCCGCCCCGCACGACATGGCCGCCGAAATGCTGCCCGATCGACTGATGGCCGAGGCATACGCCGAGCAAGGGCTTGCCCGCCTCGGCGCAGGCCGCGACGAGGTCAAGGCTGATGCCCGCCTCGTTGGGTGTGCAAGGGCCGGGCGAGATGAGGAAGGCGTGCGCGTTGCTGGCGAGCGCGTCGGCGGCGCTGATCTCGTCGTTGCGCACCACTTTGACCTCGGCGCCCAGCTCCATCAGATAATGGACCAGGTTCCAGGTGAAGCTGTCATAATTGTCGATTACGAGGATCATAGGCTGCGCCGCTAACGCTTTTGTGGGGACTCGACAATCGGCCCGCGCATCGCCACCTCGCGGATAATACTTATGGCCCCCGACGACGGACTTTGTTCAGGATGGAGCAAGGCGGCCGGACGGACGTTGTATCGACAAGGAGTTCAGCGAATGTCCCGTATCATCGTCGCCCTCGCGTTGCTCGGGCTTCCGGCCGGCGCCATGGCGCAGACCGCGCCCGCACCGTCGGCTGCGGCCGCCCAATCGCCCTCGACGCAGGCCGAGTCTGGCCAGCCGCCCAAGCGGATTCGCGATATCACGCTGACGGCGGGTCAGCCCTGCCCGAAGGCCGAGGGTGACGAGGTGGTGGTATGCCGCACGCTCGAGGATCCGTACCGCATTCCCAAGCCGCTGCGCGATTCCGGCCCGATCCCGCCACAGAATCAAAGTTGGGTAAACCGCGCCGCGACGATGGACGAGGTCGGTCGCAAGGCCGGTGGTTTGCCCGACACCTGCTCGCCGGTCGGCTCGGGCGGCGCGACGGGGTGCACGGCGCAGATGCTGCGTCAGTGGACCGCGGAGGAAAAGGCCAAGCGCGCCGGCCGCGCACCGGATGATTCGACCACGCCCTGAGCGTTGGGTTGAGCGGCGGGCGCAGCGAGCCTGAAATCGGGATCGGTGGCGCTGCACCTGGGCGAGACCGATCCAGCTGAAACGGTCGGTGCGGCGGCGTACTATCTTGTGCCAAGTTGGCATCTGGTCTTAATTGTAAAGTGAGGGGATGATGGCGCCGAAGAGGCGCCCGATCGTACCGCGTTCCCTGTTGCAGCAAACGATCTGGGCCGGGAGGATACAGAGATTCAAGGTGGCGCGGTAAACTGGTATGCCGCACTGTGGGAAGACCATCAAAGTGCGCAGCTGGCGGTGGATCTCGCAAGCGGAGGCAGCGTGGTGGACGCGAATCCCGCTGCAACGTCACTTTGGCAAATTCCCAGAGCGCGCCTTTGCGACAAAGCGCTGCCCGATTTGCTGGACGCGGTATCCGGCAATGCGTTCAGGAAGTGGGCTGCGGATGACCGGGTTGGCGCGCTCGTTCACCGATCTGCGACGCTGCGTTATCCGGATGGTGACGCGGCAGACGCCGCGACTTTCGTGCTCACCGTCAACAAGACGGCGGACCCGCAAATTTGCCTGTGCAGCCTGGAAGCGGCAAGCCGATCGGACGCCGATCACGAACTTCATCGATTGAACTGGGCCTTGGAGGCTTATACCCGATCGGCGTCCGCGTTGATCCATGCGGAGTCGGTCGAGCAGATGGCCGAATGCGTCTGCCGCGCGATCATTCAGGATGACGCCTATGCCTTGGCAACCATCATCTTGGCGGACGACGAGCCTACCAAGGAAGTGCGACAAATTGCGAGCGCCGGCCTGGCTCTTGCCTATCTGGATGGCCTGACGCTCAGCTGGTCAGAGGATGTCCCCGAGGGCAGAGGCCCTACTGGTCGCGCTATCCGCAGCGGCGAAGCGGTGGTGATGTATGATGTGCTACATGATCCGATTTTTGCTCACTGGCGTGATCGTGCGCTGCGTCACGGCATAAGGTCCAGCGTAACGGTTCCGTTCAGGTCGAACGAAGGAGTGGTCGGTGCGGTGCTGGTATATGGCGCTCAACCGGCAGCGTTCACGGACAGTGCGGTACGGGTCTTTTCTGAACTTGGCGCCGAACTGGCATTTGCGATGTCCGTGTTGAAGAATCGTGCGCGGCTGAAGGTGGCCGAAGCTGCGCAGCGCGAGGCCGAAGCGGTCATCCGCGAGAAGCAAGCCGAGCTTGCGCGCGTGGCGCGGGCCCTGGCAGTCGGTGAATTCGCGTCATCGCTTTCGCATGAGATAATGCAGCCACTGGCGGGAATCATGACCAACTGCGAAACAGCACGGCGCTGGTTGGCGAAGGACGAGCCCAAACTCGATGAGGCGCGGGCTGCGCTTGATCGGATCACCCGAGACGCCGGACGCGCGGACGAAATCGTCAAACGAACCCGGTCGTTCCTGACCAAACAAGCGCCGGACCATGGCATTTTCGACGTGAACGAGATGATTGCCGAATCGCTTGATTTCCTGTCGGACGGATTGCGCAAGGCAAGTGTAACGGCAACGATGAACCTTTCGCCCGAGCAGCCTCGGATGTTTGGCGATCGCGTCCAAATACAACAGGTAGTGATCAATCTCATTGCCAATGCAATGGACGCGCTCCAGAACGTGGAGCAGCGACCCAGAGTTGTTCACTTGCGATCGGCCGTCGCGGACAATGAGTGTATTAATATTTCGGTCGAGGACAATGGCGAAGGCCTGCTCTCGGGAGCAGAAACCCACTTGTTCGATCATTTTTTCACGACCAAGGTCGGCGGCATGGGGTTGGGGCTTTCGATTTCGCGTTCAATCATTGAAGCCCATGATGGCATGCTTTGGGCCGAGGCGGTCTCGCCCCACGGCGTGATCTTTCGATGCAACCTACCCGCCAAAATCGAGACGCGGCAGTGACATATCCTTCGGGCAATCCCGCAGTCATCGTTGTCGATGACGACATCTCGGTACGCGAGGCGCTTCAAGGGTTATTTGACTCGGTCGGATTGCAGTCAGTGTTGTTCGGATCTGTTCAGGAGTTCCTGGCCGCGCCGCTTCCCGAGGGACCTCGCTGCCTCGTCCTGGACGTACGATTGCCGGGGCGCAGCGGTCTCGATCTGCAAGCCGAACTGGCTGGACGGGACGTTCCACCACCGATCATCTTCCTGACCGGGCACGGCGATATTCCGATGTCGGTACGCGCGATCAAGGCTGGGGCGGTGGAGTTTCTGGTAAAGCCGTTTCGGGATCAGGATCTGCTTGATGCGATCCAGATTGCGATTGATCGGGATCGTGAGCAACGCGCGAACCAGATGGCCGAGTCCGAATTACGCGCGCGGTATGAAGCACTTACGCCGCGCGCCCGCGAAGTGATGGGGATGGTCGCAAGCGGCTTGCTCAACAAGCAGATCGCCGGGAAATTGAACCTCAGCGAAGTCACCGTGAAGGTGCATCGTGGACAGGCCATGCGCAAAATGGGCGCACGTTCGGTGGCCGAAATCGTTCGCATGGCGGACCTGTTGGGCCTTGCGAAGCAGCAATCCTGACGATCGATACCAACGTATAATTGGTTGAAGCGGATCGCGGAGGCACAATGCAACATCATGGGCTTACGCTGACGATTGTCGTTGCGGCCGGAGCCCTTGGCCCAAAAAATGGAGCAGCTTTGCGGACCGTGCCGAACACACTCGCCCCAATCGCGATCCTCGATGACGATCTCTCATCTCGCGACGCGATTTTGGGCCACATACAGGCCTTGGGTTATGATGCGCAGGGGTTTGCCTCTGCCGGAGCCCTGTTCGAGGCGCTCTTGCTTGGTCCGATTTCGTGTCTTGTTCTCGACTATCAAATGCCCGGCCTTAACGGATTGGAAGTTCAGTCCAGGTTACTCGCTGGTGGGTTCCTGGTCCCGATCATCTTTCTGACAGCGTGCACGGATCCGCGCATACGGACACAGGCGCTGGCCGCCGGCGCACTGGGCCTTCTGGCGAAGCCGGCGAAGGAGGCGGATCTGCAAGCGCTGCTCCAGAGCGCGGTCGGCCCGATCCAAGCAGATCGCAGTTAGAGCGGGATGCGTGATCTGAACCGCGAAACGCGTAGCAGCGCTATCTTTCTGGCTTCCCCGGCGAAGGCCGGGATCCAGTTGGGGGACGCTGCGGCGGGCGTTGCCGCTGATCATAGCCGCTATCCCGACTGGGCCCCGGCCTTCGCCGGGGAAGTGGGGAGAGATGCGACGATATAGGTCAGATTTTCTGCAGGATGCTCTAGTGGTCCGATTCTGACATTTGCTACCGCTCTCGGCCAGGTCGCGAGCAAATGTCAGAATCTTCCGGACCACTAGCAACATTATGATTCTAGTGGATTTTTGAGATTTTGACATTCGCTCACGCGCTATCCGGTTAGAGGGGCGCGAATGTCAAAATCAATCCACTAGGCGCAACGCAAGGCGCCGTCCGATGTATCGACCCGATCTATACGAAAGTATCAGCAGGGTTACGCCAAAGGACCAGACCGCCTTCCGCAAATCTGATTGTCGGTCGGCCTCCCAATCGTCATCCACGTTCATGGCAGACATTCTCCGGATCTCCGGACGATGCAAATGCCGTGTTATCGGGGGTGGCGACGTTGGTAGGTCTGGCAGAAGTATATTCTTCAACACCCGCTTTGTCGCCGCCATGTCCACACGAGGTCCCACCAACTCTCGACAAGGCATTGTCGCGCGAAATCCATGGTGAGGGTCGCAGCCGGCTGCGCGCGCTTGAGGCGCTGGCGCCGACCCTGATTCATGAGGTTTCGCAACCGCTCACTGCGGCATCCTACTATCTCGAAGCGTGCGCGGAGCAGCTGCGCAGACGCTCCACCGCGACGGACGAGGTTCTGACAATGATCGAACGGGCGCAGGAGCAGACCGCCAAGGCGATTGCGATTGTCACGGGGATGCGCAATTTCGCGATCAGCGGGGAGATCGCCGGGCGACCCGAAGAACTGCGCGGTATCATCGACAGCGCGTTGGCTGCGGTCCCCGAAATTTCCACCGTCAACGTGGTGCACGCATATAGTTCGGCGAGCACCCATGTGGTCGTCGACCGCCTTCAGGTCGAGCAAGTGCTCACCAATTTGTTCGTCAACGCGGTCCAGGCGATGGAAGGAAGCGCGCTGCGCCGGCTCACCATCTCGACCCGCGGGACCGCGCGCGAAACACAGATCGTCGTGGAAGACAGCGGCCCCGGATTGGTGGACGATGCTCTTGGGCGCCTGTTTGAACCCTTCTTTACGACCAAGCGGCAAGGTATGGGTCTCGGTCTGTCGATCTGTCGGACCATCGTCGAGGCGCATGGCGGTCGACTGTGGCCGAACCGTCCGGTCAAAGGGCGCGGCGCGACCTTTAACCTGACGTTGCCCACCAGCCAGGTTTAATCAAGCGTCACCTACTGACCGAAGCCCGGCTCGCCCGCCCGCGTGATCGCTTCGCGTGCGGCGGCGAGGAGTGCGCCCGCCTTCGCCTCGCATTCGCGCTGCTCATAGGCGGGGTCGCTGTCGGCGACGATGCCGGCGCCGGCCTGGACGTGCATCACGCCGTCCTTCACCACTGCGGTTCGCAGCACGATGCATGAATCCATCGAACCGTCGGGCGAGAAATAGCCGACGCCGCCGGCATAGGGGCCGCGTACCTCGCCCTCCAGTTCGGCGATGACCTCGCACGCACGCACCTTGGGCGCGCCCGACACAGTTCCCGCCGGGAAGCCCGCGAACAGCGCATCGAGCGCATCATGTTTCGCGTCGAGCCGGCCGATGACGTTCGACACGATGTGCATGACATGGCTGTAGAATTCGGTCGTGTAGCTCGCCGTGACCTGGACGCTGCCGGCCGCGGCGACGCGCCCGACATCGTTGCGGCCGAGATCGAGCAGCATGAGATGCTCGGCGCGTTCCTTGGGATCGGCCAACAGGCTGACGCGATTCGCCTCGTCCTCCGCCGCCGTGCGGCCACGCGGCCGGGTGCCGGCGATCGGGCGAATCGTGACCTCACCGTCGCGCACGCGCACCAGGATTTCGGGACTCGAACCGATCAGCGCGAAGCCAGGCAGGTCGAGATGATAGAGAAAGGGCGACGGATTGATGCGCCGCAGCGCGCGGTAGAGTTCGAAGGGCGGGAGTGTGAAGGGGGCGGTGAAGCGCTGCGCGAGCACGACCTGGAAGATGTCGCCGGCGACGATATATTCCTTCGCCCTGGCAACCATCGCCGCGTAACGCCCTTCGGGCAGCGTCGCAGCAAGCGCGACCTCGGCCACCGCATCGGCGCGGACCGGGGGCGGCAACCCGGCGCTCGCCAGCCGTGCCGCGACCGCGTCGATCCGTTCCGCCGCCTCGGCGACGATCGCCTCCGGCGTGCGTGACGCATCGGGCCAGGTCGGCGCGACGAGAAACAACGCATCGGCCAGCCGGTCGAAGATCAGGATGACGGTCGGGCGCACGAACATCATGTCGGGCAGGCCCAGCGCGTCACGCGTCGGGCGCGGCAGCCGCTCGACCAGGCCGATCGTCTCATAACCGAAATAGCCGACCAGACAGGCGAGCGCGCGCGGCAATTCGGCGGGCACGTCCATGCGGCACGACGCAACGAGCTCGCGCAGCGCGGCGAGCGTGGGCTGTGCGCACGGCGCGAAGGCGGCGCGATCGGTCAGCCAGCGCGGATTGATCGACGCGCTGTTGCCCTCGGCGCGGAAGACGAGATCCGGGGCAAGGCCGATCAGGCTGTGGCGTCCGCGCGTCTCGCCGCCTTCGACCGATTCGAGCAGAAAGTCGCCGCGCCCCGGCTCGATCAGCTTGAGCGCGGCGGCGACCGGCGTCTCGGTGTCGGCAATCTGGCGGCGCCACACCAGGGCCGGCCGGCCGCCGGTCAGCGCGGCGACGGCCTTTGCCCGTCCGTCATCCATGTCAGGGTTGATCGGGGCTGGCCTGGCCCGACAGCGACGCGCGCAACCGGGCCATGGCGGCGTCATTCTTGCTCACGCCGACCGTCGAGCGCATCGCCTTGACGAACTGCTCGGCATATTCGCGCCCGATCGAGCGGCTGAGATCGGCGCTGATGCCGCTCACCGCGCGCGGCTGGGTCGTGGCGTCGCCGGGCGTGACCTTGTCGAGCCAGATCACCAGGTAGGCAGCGTGATCGGGCGTCTCCAGCACTTTTGCCGTGCGCGCGCCCATGTTGAACATCAGGGCGAGCCACTGCGGGGCCGGGGCATTATTGGGCCGGTTGAGCACCTGCACCCGCGCCGCCGAGACCGTTTGCGCCGGCTTGAGTGCCAGCCCGGTGCCGGCCAGCGCCTTGGCGATCGGAACGCCCTTGGCGAGCTGCGCGGTCATCGCATACGCGATCTTTCGCGCCTCCTTGAGGTTGCGCTCCGCCACGAAATCGCGCGCCACGGTGTCGCGCATCTGCGCCAGCGGGCGCGGTGCGGCGGCGACGATATGATCGATCGCGACGAGGGCGAAGCTGCCATCGGCACCGATCGGCGCCATTTGCGGCCCCTGGGCGGGGTCGATGGCGAACGCCGCCTGCGCGATCGCGACCATGTTCGGGTCAGGCTGCGCCTTGGGATCGTCCGGGTTGGCGCCGTTCGCGGTCAGCGGTGCGGAGGTGACCGCGGTCAGCTTGTTGGTGTTGACGACATCGCCGAAGCTCGTCTTGTTGCTGATCGCGTCGTCGATCGCGTCGTGGAGCTTGCCCAGCTCGGTCTGCGTCTTGACGGCGGTCAGCGCCTTGACGATCTCGTCGTGCGCCTGAGCAAGCGACTTGCCGGGCACGGCGGTGATCGCCTCGATCCGCGCGACGGCATAGCCGAGCGGCGTCGAGATCGGGCCGACCATGGCGCCCCTGGTTGCGCCGAACGCCGCAGTTGCCAGCGCTTCGGACCCTTGCGCGGCATAGGCCGCCTTTTCGGTGTCCTTGATCGTCGCGGCCGACAGGCCGATCGCCTGCGCGGCGGCTTCGAGCGACGTGCCGCCCTTGACCTTGGCGGCGAGTGCGCCGGCAGCCACCTGGTCGGCGACGAGCACCTGGACGATCGTGCGCTTTTCGCTCGGCAGGTAGCGGGCGCGCTGATTCTGATAGGTGTCGGCGACTTCCTTGTCGGTCGGCGTGGACTGCGCCTTGACCTGGTCGGGCGAGATGATCGCGTAGCGCACGACGCGCCGCTCCGGGACCATGTAGCGCGCGGTGTTGCGCTTGTAGAAATCCGCCAGTTCGGTGTCGGTCGGTGCCGCGCCGCCGCGGATCGCGCTTGCCGGGATCAGCCCGACCTGGCCGTCGCGGCGCTCCAGCAGCATCGACGCATAGGGAAAGGCCAGCCTGGTCGGCACCTGCGATGCGCGCATGATCGGGTCGACCAGCTGGCGCTGGAGCAGGCCCTGGCGCACGTCGCGCGTCACCTGCGGCACCGTCAGATGCTGTGCCTGGAGAACCTGTTCGAACTTGCGCTGATCGAACTTGCCGGTCGCGGCATTCAGAAACTGCGGGGTAATCTGCGCCAGGGCATATTTGTCGTCCACCGACATGCGTTGGCGTGTCGCGAACTGCTCGATCGCCTGGGAATTGATCAGGCGCTCATAGGTCCCATCCATGCCGCCTTGGGTGATAAACTGCGCCAGCGGCAGCGGCTGCTGTCGCGCCTGCTGTGCCTCCTGGAAATAATTCTGATATTCGGATTCGACCCGCGCGCGCAGTTCCGAGCCCGAGATCGCGACCTTGCCGACCTTGGCGACATCGTCCCCGCTCGCCGTCGTGCCACCGAAACCGCCTCCGGTGAAGATCCCGCTGCCGCCAAGGCCGAGCAGCGCGAAGCCGAACAGCGCCAGGAAGCTGAGGGTCAGACCGACCCGGGAATTGATCATGCGGCGGAAAAGGCTGATCATGGTGGAACAGGGCCGATCTATGCAGAAAACGAAAGACGAAGCGGTCGCTTTACGGACAGGTGCCGGCCGCTTCAAGCTTGTGCGCACGACGTGCCGCGCTAAGCGGGCGTAAAGCAGACAGGGGGACGCATGCGACGCAAGCTGGTGGCGGGCAATTGGAAGATGAACGGCGATCTTGCCGCGCTTGCCGAACTCGACGGTATCGCCGTCGCGGCGGCGGCGCATCCGGATATCGACGTGGCGATGGCTGTGCCGGCGACGCTGATCGCCCCGGCGGCGGCGCGCGCGCCGGGCCTCGCGATCGGCGCCGAGGATGTCCATCCGGCTGACAAGGGCGCGCATACCGGATGCATCTCGGCGAGCATGATCAGGGAGGCTGGCGCCAGCTTCTCGATCGTCGGCCATAGCGAGCGCCGCGCCGATTGCGGCGAGACCGATGCCGATGTGAAGGCCAAGGCGGAGGCACTGCGCCGGCACGGCCTGACCGCGATCCTGTGCGTCGGCGAGACGCTGGCCGAGCGCGATGCCGGGCGCGCGGTCGAGGTGGTGACGATGCAGCTGGCGAGTTCGCTACCCGAGGGCGCGGCCGCGTCGTGGCTGTCGATCGCCTATGAACCGGTCTGGGCGATCGGCACCGGGCGCACCCCGACGGTCGACGATGTGGCGGCGATGCACGGGGCGATTCGCGCCAAGCTGCGCGCGCTGATCGGCGATGACGTGGCGGCGATGCGGTTGCTCTATGGTGGCTCGGTCACCGCCGAAAACGCCGCCGAATTGCTGGGCGCGGGCGATGTCGATGGCGCGCTGGTCGGCGGCGCGAGCCTGACGGCGGCGAAGTTCGTGCCGATCATCGCGGCGGGCGCGACGCGCCCCTAATGATAGAAAGGCTGTGCTCTCATCACCGGTGGGGCGATGAACGCGCTCTCCGAGCTGAGCGTGCACTTGAAGCGCGAGATGTCGACGATCGTCTTTCCGGCGGCGTCGGGGCTCATGCCACCTGTGAACGTGCACAATGACGCTACGGACGGGATCGGCTGACCGGCGCCGAAATAGGTCAGCTTGAACGACACGATATCGCCGGCGCTGGTCCTGCCCAGGATCCCAACGAATGTATGCAAGACTCCCGAATCGGGCGGACGGGCAGATACATCGATGACGGTGATGTCGGGATAGATTGTCTCAGGCGGTGCCAGTGGCGCGGACGCAAGCTGGGCGGACAACAATAACGCTAGAACCGGCATCGCATCATCTCCAGATCAGCCCCCGTACCGCGCCTTGAGCACCGCCCAGCTGGCGCGCAGGCCGAGCGCCTCGCCGCCCTTGGGGCGGCCCGGCTTGGCGGTGGGGCGCCAGGCGAAGGTGTCGAAATGGACCCAGGGGGTGCCTTCGGGGACGAAGCGCCGCAGGAACAACGCCGCCGTTACCGCACCGGCAAAACCGCCATCGGGCGCGTTGACGAGATCGGCGACATCGGAGGCGAACATCTCGTCATAGCCGTCCCATAGCGGCAGCCGCCACAAGGGGTCACCGACGGCAGTGCCGGCCGCCAGCAGTTCCTCGGCCAGGCCATCGTCATTGGCGAAGGTCGCCGGTAGATCGGGCCCGAGCGCGACGCGCGCCGCGCCGGTCAGCGTGGCGAAGTCGATGATCAGTGCCGGATTGTCCTCGCCCGCTTTGGTGATCGCGTCGCCGAGCACCAGCCGCCCCTCGGCATCGGTATTGGTGGTCTCGACCGTCAGGCCCTTGCGCGTTGCCAGCACGTCGCCGGGGCGGAAGGCATTGCCGGCGATGCTGTTCTCGACCGCCGGGATCAGCAAATGCAGCCGCACCTTCAAACGCTCGGCCATCACCAGCCCGGCCAGCGCCAGCGCGTGCGCCGCGCCGCCCATGTCCTTCTTCATCAGCCGCATGCCCGATGAGGGCTTGATGTCGAGCCCGCCCGAATCGAAGCACACGCCCTTGCCGATGATGGCGACGCGCGGATGCGCCGGATTTCCCCATTCGAGCTCGATCAGCCGCGGTTCGCGCCCCTTGGCCGCCGCCTGGCCGACGGCGAGAATCATCGGATAGCCCTTGGCGAGCGCATCGCCCTTGGTGACGTGGAACAGCGCGCCATGCGCCTTGGCCAGTGCCGCCGCCTCATGTTCGAGGTCGGCCGGGCCGAAATCGGCTGCGGCGGTGTTGACGAGGTCGCGGACCTTGGCGGTGGCCGCCGCGATGCGCGTGATCTCGTCGATCCGCGCCGGCTCGCCGGTCAGCAGCACGCGTGGGCCGGTGGGCTTGTCGTCCTTGCGGTAGCGCTCGAAGCGATATTGGGCAAGCAACCAGCCGAGCATCGCCGCGCCCGGTTCCCCCTCGGCGAGACGATAGGTTCCCTCGGGCAGCTGATCGCCGAGCGAGGCGATGCGCCAGGGCGAGCTTTCCGCCTCGTTGCACACCAGCAGCATCGACCAGTCATCGGCCTTGTCGCCGGGCAGCACGGCGCGGTTGCCGGCCTTGCCGGTCAGCCGATGCGCGGCGACGGCGGTGCGGACGCGCGGCGGTTGCGCGGCGAGCCATTTCTCCCACGCATCGGGATGGACGACATGAATCAGGCGAGCGGGCTGCCCGCGATCGGCTTGCAGCAATCCTGCGAAACGGTCTGTCATCAGTCGGCCGGCGAAATGAGGAATTGTTCGAACCGGCCATTGCCGCCGGGTTCGAGGAAGGTGCTGAGGATCAATGTCTTGCCCTTGTAAGCGAGGCGATAGCTGCGCAGCACGAAGCCGCCGCGCAGCCGCATCGGCCCGGCCTGGGTGAAGCTCGTCGGCGTGCCGAGCGGCGCCAGGCTGGTGTGGTAATCCGCGATCGCGGTCGGCGTGAAGTAGAAATTGGCATTGTCGGTCAGTTGTGCGCGGTCGAGCTGGCCGGCGCGCAGCTGGTCGAACAGGGCGCGAGCGCGGATCCCGGCCGCAAGATCGGCCGCGCTTGCCGGGGCCGGCGGGAGCAGCGCCTTGGACAGCGCTTCGGCGATGCTCGACGCCGCGCCGCTCGACCAGGTGTTGGTCAGCACGACGAATGCCGCCTTGTCGTCGGGGAAGACGAGATTGTCGGAGATGAACCCGACCGCCTCGCCGCTGTGCTCGATCATCCGCCGCCCGTCCTGCGCACCGACGAACACGCCCAAGCCGTAGCGCGAATTGCTGCCGTCGCTCAGCCGGATCGGCGTTTCCTGGGTCTTCCAGTCTTCCGAGGTGAGGATCGTGCGGTCGATCCGTGCAATGTCCCATTTGGCGAGGTCGGCAGCGCTCATCGACAATTCGCCGGCCGCGAACAGCCAGCCCTGCGCGGCAGGTGGCTCGGGACGCAGCGGCCCGAACGCGTGGCGGCCATAGCCTTGCGGGAAATTGGGGCCGATCGCGAGATCCTGATCATAGGCGGTGATGCCGAGCGGCTCGAAGATCCGGTGCTGGAGGAAGGCGAGCAGCGGCTGACCGGCGACCTTTTCGACGATCAGCCCGGCGACGACGTAACCCGTGTTGGAATATTGCCATTGCGTACCCGGTGCGAAGTCGAGCGGCTTCCTGGCCCAGCGATCGAGAATGCCCTGCGGCGTGACCGGGGTCGCCATCGCCTTGAAGCTGTAATCCTGCGGCCAGTAATCCTGCAGCCCCGAGGTGTGACTGAGCAACTGGCGGATCGTGATGTGGTCGCCCTGGGTGATGCCGGGGATATATTTCGCCACCACGTCGTCGAGGCTCAGCTTCCCTTCACGGGCGAGCAGCAGCACGGCGGCGCCGGCGAACTGCTTGGAGATCGAGGCGATCTGGTACGGCGCCGTGGCGGGCGCGACCGGCATCGTCTCGGACGCCTTGCCATAAGCTTTGGCGAGCACGATCCGCCCGCCGCGCACGACGGCGATCGAGGCCGAAGGCGTGCCGGTGGCGGCCAGTTGCGCCGTGACGATCTTGTCGACCTGCGCCTGCTCGGCGGTAGTCAGATCCTGCGCGAGGGCGGGCCCGGCGAACAGCAGGGTTGCGGCAATGACGAGAGAGCGGAACGGACGCATGGAAATCCTCGGTACGCGACGGACGAGGTCGCGAACCTTACAGAATGGCGCGCCTTGCGCCAGAGCCTGCGGCGATAGCCTTTCGTGTTCGCCGTGCTAGGTTGTGTGCGACGGGGGGAGGGCGACATGAGCCAGGCAATCACGAGGCGCACGATGGCGGTCGCGCTCCTGCTGACCGCGCTCTCCGCGCTGGCGGTGCTTGCGCTGCTCACATGGCTTGGCCCGAACTGGGCGGCCTTTGCGCCGGCGACCTGTACCGCGACGCACTGCTTCTGCGAGCTGCCGCGGAGCGGCGCGCTGATCGTGCAGCCCGCCGACAGCTGGTCGTCCTATGGTTATGTCCTGATCGGTTTCCTGATGATCCTGATCGCCGGTGAGCGTGACGACGGATCGGCGATGCCGCCGCTCGCCGCGCGTACGCTCGGAATTACCGCGATCATCGTCGGGCTCGGCTCGGTGCTGATGCATGCCACGCTGACGCTGTGGGGCCAGTTTCTCGATGTGCTCGGCATGTATCTGGTGGGTTCGTTCCTGCTGGTGGGGGCGCTGACGCGGTGGCGGCGCATCCCGGATGGTCGCGCGATTCTGCTCTATGTCGCGTTGTGCGCGTGTCTCACGGTCGGGCTGATCGTCGTGCCCGAGGTGCGGCGCTGGCTGTTCGCGGTGCTGCTCAACCTCGCCATCCTGGTCGAACTGGTCTTCGCGCGACCGCTGCGGCCGGGCGCGCGGCTCTCGCTCTATCTCGGCGGGATTCTCGCCACAGCGGTCGCCTTCGCGATCTGGATCCTCGACCAGCAGGGCGTGGTGTGTGCGCCGCGCAGCCTGTTACAGGGTCACGCGGCGTGGCATTTGCTCGGCGCGTTCTCGCTATGGCTGACCTTCTGCTATTATCGCAGCGAGCGAGCGCCGCGCAGCCCGGGCTAATGTCTCGCAGCCGTCGCGAGATGCGCCGCAGGCGGGCTCAGTGCCAAGGTCGGGCCGTCGCCGCATAGCGTCATCATCCGGTCGATCATGGCCACCAGCCGGTTGCGCGCGCCGGCGAGGCCGGCGGGTGTCGATCCGGTCTCGGCGGTCTCGAGATTGACGTAGCGCAGGCCGTGCAGCGAGGCATAGTTGGACAGCGACCCGTCGCTGATCGTCACGCGTTCGAACACGATGTTGAAGTCCGCCGCACCGAGCCGCCGCGCGCAGAAGGCGCCGCGCGGATCGCCATCGACCGGATAGGGCGTCAGCGCGAGCGTGTCGTCATCGTCGAAGGGCCAGGCGCGGCCGATCGACGCGCTCGGATGGAAGCGCGCGGTGCACAATTTGATCGAGATGGTGCCGCTGCCGCCATAAGGCGGGCGCGGGCAGGAGGAGAGCGTCGCGTCGAAGCCCGGCTCGTTGGTGTGCAAGGCGACGATCAGCCGCGGCGGCATGCCGAGGTCGGCGAGGATCGTGCCGGCATAGAGCGGCAAGGCGTCGTAGAAATTGCGGTTGGGGTCGACCGGCGCCGCGCCCCCGCCGGCGTTGAAGCGCGCGGCATAGCTGTCCGCGACCGGGTCGCTGTCGACCGCGATGACGACGCCGCCCCATGAGCGCAGCGCGATCAGCGCGGCGGCGAAGGTCGCATTCTCGTTATCGTGCGGCAAGACCCAGAGCGGCCCGTCGCGGTGGCGCAGATTGGCGATACGCCACAAGCGCCACGTCACCGGCCCCTCGCGAAAACTGATCCGGCTGACCGACAGTCCCTCCCAGGCCTCGGGATCGCGGTTGCGTGCGAAATCCTCGTCGGTAACGGTCAGCGGGTCGATCGACGCGACTACGGGTGCGATGTCGCGCGAGACATAGGTTTGCGCCGACGCCGGCGTCGCGAAAGACGCCAGCAGCCCGATCGCGAATCCGTTACGCCAGCGCATCGTTAACCATTTAAGGCCGTCGGAGCGCCGCGCAATGGCTCAGGCTGTGACGGGTACCCCGAACAGGTCGTGCTCGTCAGCATCCTCGATCTCGACCGCGACGATGTCGCCGACCGCGAGATGCCCGGCATCGCGCAGGTGCACTTCGCCGTCGATCTCCGGCGCATCGGCCTGCGAGCGGCCGGTCGCGCCCTGTTCGTCGACCACGTCAATGATCACGTCGAGCGTCCGGCCGATCTTGGCCTGGAGCTTGGCGGCGGAAATAGCCGCAGTCTTCTCCATGATGCGTGCGTAACGCTCTTCCTTGAGCGCTTCGGGCACATGGTCGGGGAGCGCATTGGCGGCGGCGCCTTCGACAGGCTCGAAACGGAACGCGCCGACGCGGTCGAGCTGCGCCTCGTCGAGCCAGTCGAGCAGATACTGGAAGTCGGCCTCGGTCTCGCCGGGAAAGCCGACCACGAAGGTCGAGCGGATCGTGATGTCGGGGGCGATCTCGCGCCATTTGCGGATGCGTTCGAGCACCTTGGCCTCGTTCGCCGGGCGCTTCATCGCGCGCAGCACATTGGGCGCGGCATGCTGGAACGGAATGTCGAGATAGGGGAGGATCAGCCCCTCGGCCATCAGCGGGATGACATGGTCGACATGCGGATAGGGGTAGACATAGTGCAGCCGCACCCAGGGCGCGATCTTGCCGAGCTCGCGCGACAGGTCGGTCATGTGTGCGCGCACCTCGCCGCCATGCCACGGGCGCGGCTGGTGGCGGATATCGACACCGTAGGCCGAGGTATCCTGGCTGATCACCAGCAATTCCTTGGTCCCGGCCGCGACCAGTTTTTCGGCCTCGCGCAGGATCGCATCGGGGCGGCGGCTGACCAGATCGCCGCGCAGCGATGGAATGATGCAGAAGGCGCAGCGATGATTGCAGCCCTCGGAGATCTTCAAATAGCTGTAGTGGCGCGGCGTCAGCTTGAGCCCGGCATCGGGCACCAGGTTGAGAAAGGCCGAGGGCGGCATCGGCGCCGCTTCGTGTACCGCGCCGACTACTTCCTCATATTGATGCGCGCCGGTCACCGCGAGCACCTGCGGGAAGCGCGCGCGGATCGCCTCGGCTTCCTTCCCCATGCAGCCCGTGACGATGACGCGGCCATTTTCGGCGATCGCCTCGCCGATCGCTTCGAGGCTCTCTTCCTTGGCGGAATCGAGAAAGCCGCAGGTGTTGACCAGCACGACATCGGCGCCGGCATAGTCGGGCGACATCTGATAGCCGTCGGCGCGCAGCTTGGTCAGGATGCGCTCGCTGTCGACCAGATTCTTGGGACAGCCGAGCGAAACCATGCCGACGCGCGGCGGGGAGGGGAGGACAGTAGCCATGGGAGGCGGGGCACATAGGCCATGTGCGCGGGTTTTTCCAGTGAGGTATATCCCATCTCCTTTGACCCTCCCCGGCAACGCCATGTCGGGATGATTGCGCCGCTGTCTTCCTCATCGCCAGCCGCCGGTACAGGCTCTATCCGGTTCGACAGGAAACGGGTCTGTCATGTACCGGTATTGGACGTGCGCATCGTCCAACTTATCAGCGCTGTTCAGAAGAATAATTTTTTCAGGCGCTGTTCCTTGCTCAATCAACGTAATTTGAGCATATAATCAATAGATTGGTACGTAATAATCGCCATTCAGGAACAGCGGTGGAACAGCCGCATAACAGCGGAAATAACAGCGCCACGAGCAGCCGGGAACAGCGCTCGGAACAGCCGATCTAACATCCAACATCGACCATGAGAATGAGCCCCGCCGCGTCGGTAAGAGCGCATTGACGGCATGATTGGATAACAGTGCCGACACTGCGGTTGAATCAGGCCGCACGGGCATTAGCGCGATAGCGCTGTATCAGCGTCGTGCGAGAACCCGATCATGATGAGATCGCCTTATGCCAGACTACGATAATCGGAGCGTGCGAGCCGTTTCCATCAAGGTGTACGACGAACGCCCTTGCTGATCATTGCATTGCGCGTGACTATGAGGCCGCACCGGACCGCGTGCGAAGTCTTGGACGATATCGCCTTGGCACCGGCGCGAATTCCAGATGGAGGATTGGAAACGTGCGTGGAAGATTCGCGAGATTGAGGGCTGAACCCGGAATGGGAAGATTTGTGCGAGCGGATCGCTAATCCATGAGCGACAACCCAACAGGGCCCCGGCCTTCGCCGGGGAAGGATGGCGGTGCGCGATGCTGATGCTGGTCCCACACCCCGACTTTCCGAGCGTCGCGGTGACAGCGATCGGGACCGATGTTGGCCGGCGCCCCGGAGGTGCGTTGATGCTCCGCTTTTTTGTCGAAGGTGATCTGGGCGGGGTGGTGTGGCCCTCATTCGACGGGCCTGCCGATCGCACCGACGGTTTGTGGCAGCATAGCTGCTTTGAGGCGTTCGTGGGGTTCGTTGATGAACCGGGCTATTGTGAGTTGAACTTCGCGACGTCGATGAAATGGGCAGCCTACCGCTTCGATGGTTACCGCACCGGGATGCGCAACATTGAGAAGGTAGAGAAATTCGGTCACTGGTTGCACGGTGTCGGAAGTGCCGCGATGTATTTCATTCTTCCCGATCTCGCTGCACCACGCGAGTGGCGGGTTGGTCTGTCGGTGGTGATCGAAGCGACGGACGGCACCAAATCCTACTGGGCGCTCGCCCATCCTCCCGGCAAACCCGATTTCCACAACGCGGATTGCTTTACCGCGCGGCTCGCGGCACCTGAGCGGGCATGAAATTCGGTATCGATCGCCTGCTCGCCGACCCCGCGCTGCGCGTCCCGCTCATCGGCAAGCGCGTCGCGCTGCTCGCGCACCCCGCCTCGGTCACCGCCAATCTGACACATTCGATCGATGCGTTGATGGCGTGCAACGGCATCAACGTCACCGCCGCGTTCGGGCCGCAGCACGGGCTGCGCGGCGACCTGCAGGACAATATGATGGAGTCGCCCGACTTCACCGACCAGACCTATGGCATCCCCGTGTTCAGCCTGTACGGCGAGGTGCGCCGCCCGACCGGCCAGTCGATGGGCACCTTCGACACCATCCTGATCGACCTGCAGGACGTCGGCTGCCGCATCTACACCTTCGTGACGACACTGCTCTACGTACTCGAAGCGGCCGCCGCGCATGGCAAGGCGGTGTGGGTGCTCGATCGCCCCAATCCCGCCGGCCGCCCGATCGAGGGGCTGACCCTGTTGCCCGGCTGGGAAAGCTTTGTCGGTGCTGGCCCGATGCCGATGCGCCATGGGCTGACGCTCGGCGAGCTTGGCCACTGGTTTATCGATCACTTCAAGCTCGACGTCGATTATCGTGTCATTGCAATGGAGGGCTGGGCGCCCGAGGTCGGGCCCGGCCATGGCTGGCCGCCCGAGCGCGTGTGGGTCAACCCGAGCCCCAACGCCGCCAACGTCAACATGGCACGCGCCTATGCCGGCACGGTGATGCTCGAAGGCACCAACCTGTCCGAAGGTCGCGGCACCACCCGTCCGCTCGAGCTGTTCGGCGCGCCCGATATCGACGCGCGCGCAGTGATTGCGGAAATGCGCCGCATCGCGCCTGACTGGCTCACCGGTTGCACCTTGCGCGACATCTGGTTCGAACCGACCTTCCACAAGCATGCGAAGACGCTGTGCAACGGCGTGTTCATTCATGCCGAGGGTCCGTCCTACGATCACGCCGCCTTCCGCCCATGGCGGCTCCAGGCACTCGGCTTCAAGGCGATCCGCGCGCTCTATCCCGATTATAATTTGTGGCGCGACTTCCCGTATGAATATGTCTTCGACAAGCTCGCCATCGACGTGATCAATGCCGGGCCGGGACTGCGCGAATGGGTCGATGATGGCGAAGCGGCGCCGGCCGATCTCGACGCGCTGACGCAACCTGACGAACTCGCCTGGGACGATGCTCGTCGCGCGCACCTGCTCTATTGACCATGGTGTAGGCGGCTCTACCGATATGCTCATCCTGGCGACGTTCGATCTGGCCAACGCCGATCGCGCGCTTTTCGATTCCTATGAAGCGAAGGTACTACCGTTGCTCGCCAGGCATGGCGCACGGATCGAATGGCGCGTTCGCGCAGCAGATCGTTCCTCCGAGACCCACCTGCTCCATTTTCCGGATGCGATCTCACTCGCGTCCTATCGTGCGGATCCGGATCGGCTGGCGGCATCCGGCGATTGGGAAAATTGCGGTGCGACGTCGGTTCAGATTGAGGTCGAAAGTCTCGGAATTTGATCCGGCAAGGGCCAGTGGGGGCGTATCACCGCTTGCGCGTCAGCTCGCGCATCGCATCGTCGAGGCCGCTCAGCGACAGCGGGTACATCCGGTCGTTCATCAACTCGCGGATGATCTTCACCGACTGCGAATAGCCCCATTGCTGCTCGGGCACCGGGTTGAGCCACACCGCGGCTGGATATGTCGTGGTCATGCGGTGCAGCCACACCGCGCCAGATTCCTCGTTGAAATGCTCGACCGAGCCGCCCGGATGGGTGATCTCGTACGGGCTCATCGACGCGTCGCCGACGAACACCAGCTTATAGTCATGGCCGAACTTGTGCAGTACGTCCCATAGCGGCGTGCGCTCGGCGAAGCGGCGGCGATTGTCCTTCCACACCCCTTCGTACGGGCAATTGTGGAAGTAGAAGAATTCGAGATTCTTGAACTCGGTGGTCGCCGCCGAGAACAGCTCCTCACACAGCTTGACGAACGGATCCATCGAGCCGCCGACATCGAGGAACAGCAGCAGCTTCACGGCATTGTGGCGCTCGGGCCGCATCACCACGTCGAGCCAGCCCTGCCGCGCGGTGCCGTCGATCGTCGCGTCGATATCGAGTTCGTCCGCCGCGCCCTCGCGCGCGAAGCGGCGGAGCCGGCGCAGCGCGATCTTGATGTTGCGGGTGCCCAGTTCCTTGGTGTTGTCGAGATTGCGGAACTCGCGCTGGTCCCACACCTTGAGCGCGCGCTTGTGCTTGCTCTCGCCACCGATCCGCACGCCCTCGGGGTTGTAACCCGAATTGCCATAGGGCGAGGTGCCGCCGGTCCCGATCCACTTGTTGCCGCCCTGGTGGCGACCTTCCTGTTCGTCGAGCCGCTTCTTGAGCGTCTCCATGATCTCGTCCCACGAGCCGAGCGCCTTGATCGCCTCCATCTCCTCGGGGGTCAGGAACTTCTCCGCCACCGCGCGCAGCCACTCCGCCGGAATCTGGGTCTGCTGCGTGCCATAGGTGGTGGCGATTCCCTTGAAGACCTTGGCGAACACCTGGTCGAAGCGATCGAGGAGACCCTCGTCCTTCACATAGGTCGCGCGGGCGAGGTAATAGAAATCCTCCGGCGTCCGCTCGATCACCTCGCGGTCGAGCGCCTCGAGCAGGATGAGATGCTCCTTGAGGCTTGCCGGAATGCCCGCCGCGCGCAGTTCGTCGAGGAAGTTCAGGAACATGGTGCGATCACTTCTTCATCAAATCCGAGGAAATCTCGACGTTGCTGTCACCATTCTGTTTCAAGGCCAGAGCGGCGCGCACCGTGAAAAGTCCGGGCAGAGCCCCACCCAGTACGCGGGTCAATTCGGCATTATCGGGCAGGCGGTCGATCTGGCCATAGACCGTGAAACGAGCAATCTCGGCCTTTCCGATCGTATAGGCTTTGGTGATTAGGTCCTTGCGGACGGTAATCACGCCGCCTTCGTCGTCGAGCGGCACGAGGATGATGTGGGGCTGCGGCTCGCCGGCCGGTTGCAACACCTCCAATTTCTGGTCGCCGATGGTGATTTCGCCGCGCAAACACATCGGCGTAAGTCCGTTGGCAGGAAAGGGCGGTGCGATTTTGGATTTCGGGTCGACGCCGAGATTGTCGCTGGCCGCGACCATGGCCTCGCCCAGCGCGCTGGCGACCGCCTTGCCATTCTTGAACAGTGCCGCCGTCCCTGAGGGAGCCGGTGGGCAGGGCGCCGCAATCTGCGCCGGGGCAACCGTGGCGCTCATCGTCTTTTCCTGCAGGCGCGCGGCGGCGAGAAACGCGTCCAGCGATGCCTCTACGTCACCGCGCCGCGCGAGTGGCCCCGACACACGAAGCTTCACGATCCAGCGTCCAACCTTCGCAAAGGCGGCGCCACTTGCCAGCACCCCGGAATTCTTGAGCTCGCCGCCGACATAGATCGTCCTGATCGCGGCATTGCTGCGTCCCCCCAGCGGAGCCAACCCCTCCGCAACGCGGGTTACCTTGGCGCCGTAGACCTGGTGGATGGTCTTGTCGGTGCGATATTCCGCCAGCGCGGGGTCGCCATATGCCGGGAGGTAGACGTAGATCGTCGCCCATAGCGCTTTGTCTGCGCTCTGATATTCTGCGGCGCTGTCGAGCCCTTCGCCTTGGTGGGTGAATTCGCTGGTCTTGGTCAAATGCAAGCCGGCGATCTCGCGCGGGAAGGAAATGCCCGCTGCCGCTGCGTCGATCCGGTCGCCCGCTTCTTTCCAGATTCCTGACACCGACTGTGCCGCGGCGGGGCTGGCGATCAACATCGCGAGGAGAAGCAGATAACGCGTCAACGGTTTGCCCTCGCGGAATGGCGACGATCTGTGATGTGCCTCAGCATCAGCGTGCTCGCAAGGGATCGATAGCGTTTCACGGCACCTTTGATCCATCCGCCCGCTGCGTTCCCTCCCGCAGATTTTGTATTCTTTTGTCCAATCATCCCATGTCGCTCGCGCGCATTTTATCGCCCGGGCCGGTGCCCGATCATGAACGACGACGGGGGTTGTGATGAAGTTGAAGCTCATTGGCGCAGGCGCAGTCGCTTTCGCCGCTCTGTTCCTCGCCAGTTCGGCGGAAGCGCAGTGCAAGGACGGCAAGAACCGCAGGATCAAGATTATCAACGATACGAGCTTCTCGATGCGCGAGATTTACGGCTCGAACGTCGGCGCCGATTCGTGGCAGGAGGACGTGCTCGGGCGCAAGGTGCTCAGCCCGGGAAACACCGTCACGGTCAATTTCGACGACGGCTCGTGCTATTGCAATTTCGATCTCAAGGCGGTGTTCTCGGACGATACCTCGACCATCCGGCGTGGTTTCAACGTCTGCACCGAAGCGAGCTGGCGCATTCACGAATAGCGGCGCGGCGTATCGACGCCGCGTCAGCGGACATAGGCGTCGATCAGCGCGCCGACATAATCCGGATCGCGCCCGGTCAGCTCGGGCGCGGTTTTCGCACGGGCCTGCGTCCGCCCCACCGGTGTGCCGTAGATGAAGCCATAGACCGGGTAGGCGGTCGAACCGAGGCCGTCGACGCCGCGATACCATACCCGCACGTCGCTCCAGTCGCCATTGGCCGAGACGTCGGTCAACGTCACATCCTGCTCGGCATGCCCGCGCGCGCCGGCGATGCGCGACCAGTTGGCGTGCGTGACCATCACCACGCGTGACGTGACCACGCGGCTGATCACCGCGACATGCCCGAGCGGCAGGCGCGCGCTGCGCGCGAACACGATCACCGCGCCGACCCTGGGTTGATAACCGCGACGATAGCGGCCCTCGGCCTGATCCCACCACGTCCAGGCATCGCCATAGATCTGGATGCCCGAGGCCGCGCGCGCAAAGGGCACGCATTCGCCGACATAGTCGAGCAGCGAGGCACCCTGCGCCGGAACGGCCGACAGCGCGGCCGCAACGAGGCATATCCGTAGCAGTGACGAGCTTGCGAGCATATCGATCGCCTAGCGGGCACGGCGTGACCAGCCGGTTGCGCGCCACGGTTAATTCGTTGGAAACCAAGCTGCTGTAACGCAGGCGATATGAAAATGGGTCCCGTGCCTGCCGTTGACGTACAGCATATCGACGCCGCGGCGCGGCAGTCGGGCGAACTTGCCATCGGCTGCACCGATGCGGCCGGGCAGATCCGCGAGGTGGCCGACAGCATTGCCGGCCAGACCGCCGTGCTCGAAGATCTGCGCGGCGTGCTTGCCGCGCTCGAAGCCGATCAGCGTCAGGTCGCCAACGCCACCGCCGAAGCGCGCGCGCTGTCCGAAAATGCCCGTCGCCGGCTCGACGCCAGCGGCACGACGATCGCGGTGTCGATCGGCGAATTCGTTGAACTGACTGCGCTCGTCGCGCGGCTCGGCGACAAGATCACCAGCTTCGCCGCCGCAATGACGCAAGTGCGGCGCACTACCCAGACGATCGACGACATCGCCCGCACCACCAAGATGCTGGCGCTCAATGCCGCAATCGAGGCGCAGCGCGCCGGCGACGCGGGGCGTTCGTTCGCGGTGGTCGCCGACGAGATCAAGAAATTGTCGCGCGATACCCAGGCGGCGACCGACGAGATCAGCGTCACCATGTCGCAACTGTCGAACGAGGCCGAGGCCTTTGCCGAGGAAGTCGGCATCGGCGTCGAGCGCAGCCGCGATGCCGAGCGCGGCTTTGCCGTCGCGACCGATACTTTTGCCGAGGTCACGCGGCTGGTGCAGGATGTCGACCGCCAGACCGACGACATCGCACGCTCGACCAGTCTGATCCATGACGGCGTGTGCCGGCTGGGCGACGAACTCGATGGCTTCTCCACCGCGGCGGGCGCCAATAGCGCGCGGCTCGGCGATGCGCATGACCGCATGGTGTCACTCGAAGCGCAGGCGCATGGCGTCCTCGATACGCTGGTGCGATCGGGGCTGGAGACCGCCGATCGCGCCTTTGTCGATGCCGCGATCGGCTGGCGCGACAAGGTCGTCGCGCTGACCGAGGGCGCCCTGGCCAGCGGAAAGCTCAGCGAGTCCGCGCTGTTCGACACCCACTACCGGCCGATTCCGCGCTCGAATCCGCCGCGCTTCGATACCGCACTCAATGGCTTTGCCGATGGCGCGTGGCGCACCCTGCTCGACCAGATCATCGCGTCGATGCCGGGGATCGTGTCGACCGCGGCGACCGACATCAACGGTTATCTGCCGACGCACACCACCCAATATAGCCGCGTGCCGACCGGCGATCCGGTTCACGACGCGGCCTATTGCCGCAATCGTCGCATTTTCTCCGACGCGACCGACGCGATCGCCAAGGCCAGCACCAAGCCCTTTCACATCGCCGTGTTCCGCCGCGAGCGCGAGGATGGCGGCTATAATGTCGTGCGCAACGTCTATGTCCCGATGGTCATCCGTGGCCGCCGCTGGGGCGATCTCGAAATCGCCTACCGCGTCGATTAAGTCGCGCTGAGCAGCCGCTATACGAGGTTGGCGCGCGCCCGCCGTCCCAGATGCACCGCGCTCGGTTTGGGCGTGCGCTTGAAGGTCGTGCGATCGACCGCGACGAGACCGAATTTCTGGGTGTAGCCGAACACCCATTCGAAATTGTCGAGCAGCGACCAGTGGATATAACCGCGCACGTCGATGCCCTCGTCGAGGCACGCGCGCACGCCGGCCAGCGCGCCGTCGATATAGGCGATACGTCGCGTGTCGTCATTGGTCGCGATGCCATTCTCGGTGACATAGATCGGCTTACCGGTCTTGGCGGCGGCGTATCGGATCGTGTGCGCCAGCGCTTCGGGATAATATTCGTAGCCGGCCGCCGTCAGTTCGGCGCCCGACGGTGGGGGCAGGGTGCCGTTGGCGCCGACGCGGTGGCGCGTATAGGTCTGCACGCCGACGAAATCGCTCTTTGCCGCCTGCTCGATCCATGGGCCGTAAAGTTGCGCCGCGACCTCCTCGGCCTTGTCGGCCGCGCCTTCGCCGACGCTTTCGATCGCCTGCATGCTGATCGTCACGCCGACCGGGAAATCGCCCGGCCCGGCCTTCATCGCGGCAAAGGCGCGCTCATGGGCTGCGACCATGTTCGCTTCGCTCTTCTCGATATCGGCGAACAGCACTGAGGCGAAGCGATCCGACCCTGAGGCTTTGGCGCATGCGGCGAGCATCGCGCGGACGGCCGGCTCGAACGCTTTCGCGTCTGGCCGCGCGCGCACGATGCGCGCGATATTTGCTTCGTTGAAGGTAGAGGCCGCACTGATCAATGGCCCGAGCCGCGCGGTCGCCTTTTCGGCGAAGCGCGCGAACAGCTCGGGGCTGTCGGCCTGCTCGAAGCCGCCGCGCGCCGCGAACCAGCGCGGCACGGTCCAGTGGCTATAGGTGACGATCGGGGCGAGGCCATGCGCGTGGCATGCTTCGAGCACGCGCAGATAATGGTCGAGCTCGGCCATGCTGAACTTGCCCGGCTCGGGTTCGATCCGCGCCCATTCGATGCCGAAGCGATGCGCATTGAAGCCAAGCTTCGCGGCCAGCGCGATGTCTTCCTCATAGCGATGATAGCTGTCGCATGCGTCGAGCGAGGGTTCGGAAAACAGCGTCGGCTTGACGTTTTCGGCGAGCCAGAAATCGGCGTTGCTGTTGTTGCCCTCGATCTGGTGCGCCGCGGTTGCCGTGCCCCAGAGAAAGCCCTTGGGCAGCACCTTGCGTCGCTTTGGGCTGGGTTGCGCGGCCTCGACCGGCGCCGCCGTCGACGCCAATGTGGCCGCCAGCCCGATCGATCCGCCGATCACCGTACGTCGTGAAACCGCGCCGCCATCGTCCGTCACTATCCGCTCCCCTTCTTCGGGAGGTTAGAACAGCAATGGCGGATGGGAAAGCCTAGGGCCGCTGGTTGCTCTGGCGCTTGGCCATGAAGGCGAGCCGCTCGAACAGCATCACGTCCTGCTCGTTCTTGAGCAGTGCGCCGTGCAGCGGCGGGATGGCCTTGGTCGGGTCGCGATTCTGCAGCACGTCGAGCGGCATGTCCTCGTGAAGCAGCAGCTTGAGCCAGTCGAGCAGTTCGCTGGTGCTCGGCTTCTTCTTCAGCCCCGGGACCTCGCGCACGTCGTAGAAGATATCCATCGCCTTGTTGACGAGGATCTTCTGGATGCCGGGAAAGTGCACGTCGATGATCGCCTGCATCGTCTCGCGATCGGGGAATTTGATATAGTGGAAGAAGCAGCGGCGCAGGAACGCGTCGGGCAGTTCCTTCTCGTTGTTCGAGGTGATCACGACGATCGGCCGTTCGGCCGCGCGCACCATCTCCTTGGTCTCGTAGACATGGAATTCCATGCGATCGAGTTCTTGGAGCAGATCGTTGGGGAACTCGATATCGGCCTTGTCGATCTCGTCGATCAGCAACACGGGCACCTCGGGGGCGGTGAACGCCTCCCACAGCTTGCCGCGGCGGATATAGTTGCCGATGTCGTGGACGCGCTCGTCGCCAAGCTGGCCGTCGCGCAGCCGCGCCACCGCGTCATATTCGTACAGCCCCTGCTGTGCCTTGGTGGTTGACTTGATGTTCCACTCGATCAGCGGCGCATTGACCGCCTTGGCGATTTCATAGGCGAGCACGGTCTTGCCCGTGCCGGGCTCACCCTTGACCAGCAACGGGCGGCGCAGCGTGACGGCGGCGTTGACCGCGACCTTCAGGTCGTCGGTCGCGACATAGCTTTGCGTGCCCTCGAAGCGCTTCATGCGGCTCAATCCCGTTTCATTTGAAAATCGGGTACGGGATAGAGGGAATGTATCGCGCTGCGCAAGCGCCCCTGATGGGGTTAGTGCCGGTCGCGGGCGCTGGCACGGGCTTCAAGCAGGTCCCACAGGCCGCGGTGCTGCGCGAAGACCTGCTGCGCACCGAACGCCATGGCGCGTTGCAGCACCGCGGAATCGGACAAGGTCGCGACGATCGTCGCGATCTCGATCGCGTCGGGCAAAGCCATTTTGGGCGGGGTAACGCCGAAGCGCGCCGCTGCCACATCCATGGTGTCGCGAAACGCATACCAGTCGATCACAAGCGCGATCGCCGCGCCGGTCGCGCACCCGGCGCGGCCGGATCGGGCGAGCATGTCGAAGGCATGACGCTGCGCCACCAGCGCGGCGTCGGTCTCGGCCTGCCCTGGCGTCGAGGGCAACGGCCCCGCTGCCGCCGTCAGTGTGGCGAGAAAGGCGCGCTCGGCGGCAAAGCCTTCGGTCGCGACCTCGACCCAGGCCGGCGCTACGCGGCCCGCGTCGGGCGCGCCGCCGCGGTGGCGTGACGCTTCATCGAACAGATCGGTGGTGCGGCCGTGTACCGAGCAGATTGCATGAACCGCATCGGCCAGATCGCGCTGCGCGGCACCCGCGAGCGACAGCCGCAGCAGGTGGGGATGGCGCGCACTGCCATCGGACGCGGCGAGGGCGGCGATGACGTCCCATCCTGTGCCGATCCCGCGTAGCTGAGTCGATTCGAAAGCCATGAAACCCCGCGTCATTCCGAGCGAGCGCGACAATGATTGCGCGCGCACGCCGGTTTCGCCGCAAGTGATATACCGAACCACGTAAAGACGTGGTTTAGCCGCGGTTAAGTCTGTCTCAATGCTTTTCGGTCCGCGGCAGGTAATGGCGCGATTACTGCCACTTTGGCGCCATCATTGGCATAATCCTAACAACGGTGCTGCTATCACGGTGCTGCACCCGTCGCCTTCCATCGGTGCGGTGTCCCATCGGAACCCCGGCGAACGGCTGGCCCCTTTCGCCGGGGTTTTTGGTCGCGCGGGAGATACGCGCGGCGCTTGTCGGTTGTCCCGGCATCCCATAGCATCGGCCCACAGGGGAGTGGGGCATGATGACGAAATGGTGGGCAATTCTGGCGGCGACGGTCGGAGCGATTGTCCTTGCGATCATGGCGACGACTCCGCCCACGCCGCCAACATTGGCTGCGTCCGCACCGCAATTTTCGGCCACGCGTGCGATGGCAGACATAGCGGTGATCGCCCGGGCGCCGCATCCCACGGGAAGCGCGGAAGACGCCGCGGTTCGCGCTTATCTCGGTGCGCGTTTGCAAGCGATGGGGCTGGAAGTGTCCATGCCGACCGGTACCATGAGCACGGCGGCCGCGCAGCGCCTCGCGGCCTGGCGTGGCCATCCCGCGCCGCCGCCGCCACTGGTCAATGTCGTTGCTGTCCTTCCCGGGCAGGATCGCACGCTGCCTGCCGTCCTGCTGATGGCGCATCATGACAGCGTCTGGGGTTCGCCTGGCGCGGCGGACGATGGCGCCGGTGTCGCGGCGGCACTCGAAACGATCCGGCTGATCAAGGCGGCCGGTCCACGGCGTCGCGACCTGATCGTGCTGTTCAGCGATGGCGAGGAACTCGGCCTCCAAGGCGCCAGGGCCTTCTTCGCCAATGATCCACGTCGCGCTCATGTTGGCGTGATCGTCAATATGGAGACGCGCGGCGGCGGCGGCCGTGCCTCGATGTTCGAAACAGGCAGCGACAATGGCGCGATGATGCGGTTGTTCGCACAGGCGGTGCATCGCCCGGTGACCACATCGCTCAGCGTCTTCATCTACAAGAAACTGCCCAATTCGACCGACTACACAGTCGCCAAGAAGCTCGGTTACCCAGGCTTCAACTTCGCCTTTATCGGCCGACCCGCGCTGTACCATTCGCCGCTCGCGACGCCTGACGCGCTCGATCAGGGGGCGTTGCAGGATATGGGGCGGCAGGTGCTCGATCTCACCCGCGCGTTGCTCGCCGCGCCGACGCTCCCCGGCAAGGCGCCCGATCGCGTCTTTTTCGACGCGTTCGGCCTGATGCTGATCAGCTATGCGGTGTGGGTCGGCTGGGTGCTGCTCGCCATTGGCGCGCTCGGTTACGGCGTGGCGGCGTTCGGTCGCGCGCGGCTCGGCGACATGGCGCGCGGCTCGGGCATGACGCTGGCTCTGCTCGTAGGGGCAGGAGTGCTGCTCTACGTCGGCAACCTCGTTTCGGGCGCCGACGGCAAGGTCAATTACTATGACCGCCTTGCCGCAATCCCCCGGCTCGAAGTTCAGGCGCTGTTGCTCTGCCTTGCGGGCGCTGCCGCGATATGGGGCCTGATCGCCGCCGTCCGGCCCGGTAATGCCGGGCAGACGAGCGGAATGGCGGCGCCGTTGCTGCTACTCGGGCTGTTCGCGCAGGCGACGGCGCCAACCGCGGCCTTTCCGATCGTCGTGCCGCTGTTGCTGGGGGGCGGCGCGGTGGCGATCGGGCGCTTCGCGGGCAGTCGCGCCGGAACGGTGGCGAGTGTGATCGCCGCGATGCTCGCTATCGGTTACATGCTCGCGCTCGGTTTCCAACTGATCGAGGCGGTCGGGCCTAACATGCCGATGGTCGCGGCGGTGCCGTTGGCGATTGGCGCCGTGCTGGCCGCGCCGTTGATCCCGGCGGTCTCGCGCCGCACCGCGCTGGTGACGGCGGGCGTGCTTGTCCTCTTCGCGCTGGCGATCGCCTTGTGGGTGCGGCTCGACGCCGTCGCGCCGAGCGTCGCGGTCTATAGCAGCGACCATTGAGCGCATGAAAAAAGGGCCGCGGCGGTGTCCCGTCGCGGCCCTTTTCGGTAATCGTTGGTCAGCTTACTGGTCGAGGAACGACCGCATCTTGCGGCTGCGGCTCGGATGCTTGAGCTTCCTCAGCGCCTTGGCCTCGATCTGACGGATGCGCTCGCGCGTCACGCTGAACTGCTGGCCGACTTCCTCGAGCGTGTGGTCGGTGTTCATGCCGATGCCGAAGCGCATGCGCAGCACACGCTCCTCGCGCGGCGTCAGCGAGGCGAGGACGCGGGTGACCGTTTCCTTCAGATTGGCCTGGATCGCCGCATCGACCGGGATCACCGCATTCTTGTCCTCGATGAAATCGCCGAGATGCGAATCCTCCTCGTCGCCGATCGGCGTTTCTAGGGAGATCGGCTCCTTGGCGATCTTCATCACCTTGCGGACCTTTTCGAGCGGCATGCTCAGCCGCTCGGCCATTTCCTCGGGCGTCGGCTCGCGGCCCTGCTCGTGGAGGAACTGGCGGCTGGTCCGCACCAGCTTGTTGATCGTCTCGATCATATGCACCGGAATACGGATGGTGCGCGCCTGGTCGGCGATCGAACGCGTGATCGCCTGGCGGATCCACCACGTCGCATAGGTCGAGAATTTGTAGCCGCGGCGATATTCGAACTTATCGACCGCCTTCATCAGGCCGATATTGCCCTCCTGGATGAGATCCAGGAACTGCAGCCCGCGATTGGTATATTTCTTGGCGATCGAGATCACGAGTCGGAGATTGGCCTCGACCATCTCCTTCTTGGCGATCCGTGCCTCGCGCTCGCCCTTTTGTACCATGTTGACGATGCGGCGGAATTCGCCGAGCGACATACCGGTCGCCTGGCTGATCTCGGCGATCTCGACACGCACCCGGTCGACCGCGTCGGCCTCGTTGGTGACGAAGGCGGTCCATTTCTTGTCGAGGCTGCCAACCGTCGGCAGCCAGTTCTCGTCGAGCTCATGCCCGATATAGCGATCGAGGAAATCCTTGCGCGGCACCTTGTGGCGCTCGGCGAGGCGCAACATCTGCCCGCCCAGCGCCGTCAGGCGCCGGTTGAAGGCATAGAGCTGGTCGACGAGATATTCGATCTTGGCGTTGTGGAACTGGACGCTCTCGACCTCGGCCGTCAGCTCTTCGCGCAGCTTCTGATATTTGCGCTCGTCCGCCGCCGTCAGCTCGCCGCCAGCGCCCATCTGATCCAGGCGGCTGGCCTGCATCTTGGAGAATTTCTTGTAGATCGAGGTGATGTTGGCAAAGCGCTCGAGCGCGAGCGGCTTGAGCTGCTCCTCCATCTGCGCGAGGCTGAGGGTATTGTCCTCTTCCTCGTCGTCCGACGGGCGCGGCGTGCGCCGCTCGGTCATCGACTCTTCGTCCTCGTCGACCGCGGCGACCTCTTCGGGCTCTTCCTCTTCCTTGAAGGACGGGCCGGCATTCTTCTCGCTGATCTCGCCATCGCCTTCCTCACCATCTTCGGTGAGGCTTTCCGGCGCCGGATCCTTCGACAGCATCGCATCGAGATCGAGGATCTCGCGCAACTGCATCGTGCCCTCGTTGAGCGCGGTCGACCAGTCGATGATCGCGTTGAAGGTGATGGGGCTCTCGCACAGGCCGAGAATCATCGTGTCGCGCCCGGCCTCGATGCGCTTCGCAATGGCGATTTCGCCCTCGCGGCTTAGCAACTCGACCGCGCCCATCTCGCGCAGATACATCCGCACCGGATCATCGGTGCGGTCGATGATTTCCTTTTTCTTGGTTTCGAGCGCGGGGGCGTTCTCCTCGGCCGAATCGACCGCCTCGACATCGTCCTCCTGCGCCTCGGCGTCGTCGCCATCCTCGCCGGCTTCGTCATTCTCGACGATGTTGATGCCCATCTCGCTGAGCGCGGCGCTCATGTCCTCGATCTGGTCCGACGACATCTCGCCTTGCGGCAAGGCCTCGTTGAGCTGATCGTAGGTGATGTAGCCGCGCTTCTTGGCGCGCGTGATCACCTTGCGGATCGACGCGTCGTTCAAATCGATCAGCGGCGCGTCGGTCACTTCGACCCCGTCTTCGCCACCGCCACCGTCCATCTTCGCCATCAACTGCCCTCGGTACCTAATGCTCGCGCGTCTTCATCCGACTGAACCAGATTTGCAAGTCGCGCGTCCAGCGCCTGTTTGTCTTTCACGAGCGACACCTGCCGCTCGAACGCTTCATCCGTGTAGTTTCTCATCAGTGCGGCCGTCGCTTCCGCCAGCTCGGCGTCGATCTCGGGACGCGACACCAGAATATGGATCGCCTCGTCAAGATCGGCGCGAGCCCGGGCTTCATCCGCACCTTTCGGCGCGAATGTGGCCCGATCCGCACGGAGTAAATCGCCCGTCACATCATCGAATCCGGATGAGGCCAATATGGTAACGAGGCGCGCGCTATCAAGCGCCTGTTCTTCGATCGCAAAATCTACCACCGCCTTGAACAGCTGACCGAGCGCGCCATCGGCCTGTTTCAACCGGTCGAGCACGTCCATGTGTCGCGCGATTTCGGTCGGATGGTTGATCAGCCCTGCCAGCACTGCCTTGGCAAGCACCCGGTCGATTCCGCCGGCGCGGATGCCCTGCGCGGCCGGGTGATTGCCGCCGATCGGGGCAGGGGGGGGCCAGCGGCCGTTCTTCTGCGTGGCACGTTGCGCCTTGCGCTCGACATAGGGCGTGCGCTTCTTGGCGTAGAGGTCGTCGAAGCGACGGCGGAAGTCGGCGAGATATTCCTGGCGGACATTGGCATCGGCGATCGACGCGGCGAGCTCGCCGAGTCGCTGCTTCAATCCGGCCTTCTGTTCCGGCGTGTCGAGCGGCTCGGCGGCCACCTCATGCGCCCATAACCGCGCGACCAGCGACTCGGGTTCCTTGAGCAATGCCTCGAACGCGCCGGGCCCCTTGGCGCGCACCAGGTCGTCTGGGTCCTGCCCCGCCGGCAGCGTCACGAACGACAGGCTGCGCCCCGGCGCGAGCATCGGCATCGCGCGCTGGGCCGCGCGGATCGATGCTTTTTGCCCCGCGCTATCGCCGTCGAAGCACAGGATCGGCACGTCGACCAGACGCCACAGCCGCTCGAGCTGCGCCTCGGTCAGCGCCGTGCCGAGCGGCGCGACGGCCTCGCCGAACCCGGCCTGGGCCAGCGCGATCACGTCCATATAGCCTTCGACGACGAGCAGGCGACCCGACTTGCGGCTCGCCGGTGCGGCGCGATCGAGATTGTAGAGATTGCGCCCCTTGTCGAACAATGGCGTCTCGGGTGAGTTGAGATATTTCGGCTCGCCGTCCCCGATCACGCGGCCGCCGAACGCAATCACGCGCCCGCGCGGGTCGCGGATCGGGATCATCAGCCGGCCGCGGAAGCGGTCATACGGCTCCTTGTCGTCGACCTTGATCAGCATGCCGGATTCGACCAGCAGCGCGTCGCCATATTCCTTCAGCGCGGTCCTGAGCTTGCCGCGCGAATCCGGCGCAAAGCCGAGCGAGAAGGCCTTTGCCGTTTCCGCCCTGATCCCGCGCTTCTCCAGCACCGCGCGCGCCTCGGCGCCGGCGATCCCGTTGAGCTGCTCGGTGAACCATGTCGCGGCATCGGCGCACACCTCGTGCAGCCCCTTGGCGCGCTCGGCCTTCTCGGCGGCGCGCGCATCGAGCGCCGGCATCTCCATGCCCGCCGCCTGGACCAGCTCCTTCACCGCATCGATGAACGGCAGCCCGCGCTGCTCGGTCATCCAGCGGATCGCGTCGCCATGCGCACCGCAGCCGAAGCAGTTGCCGGTCAGGATATTGTCTTCCAGGGCAAAGGCATGTTCGCCCGGCACCTCAGCGCAGAAGACAGGTTCGATGTGGTCGGATTGTTCGACCGAGGAAACCACCCAGCGCAGCCGATCGAATGCTTTGCTGTGTCCGCTAAAGCGCGATCGTGCTTCGGCGAGCAAAAACAGCGCCCGGTCCAGCGTGGACGAGACGAAATGTATCCGGTGCAGGGCGGATGGCGCCGCACCGAATCCCTTTCGCATCAGGGTGGTCCGGCCATAGGTCGCGATGCCTACCCTCAACGCGATATCACGCACCGCGTCGAGCGCCGCCGGATCGGCGGAATTGAGCATCACGGTGCCGTCCTTGGCGACGTGCCCGTCGGCGGCGAGATATCCGGCGATGAAACCCAACAGATAAGAATCCGGCATCGACATGTCGGGAAGCTGCTTCATCGCCTCGAATGCGCGACCGCCGTAAATGCGGAGATAATGTTTGCCCGGCGCGCGCTCGTGTCGATGATGCTGTTGGTCGGGAAACCAGGGTGCCAGCTGTGCATCCTTGTCGCCGTGTAGATTGATCGTGCCATAGACGCCCTGGTACATCGTGCCGTCGCCGAAGATGATGCCATGGCGCACACCTTCCGGGTCGAGCTGCCAGTCGTGCCGGCGCGGCGGCAGGGCACTTTCCAGAGCGTGATTTTTCTTGAGGTCCGCCGTCACCACCTCGGACGCGCGGCCGTTGACGAACCAGCGATGGCCATCAGTGGCCCAGATCGATTTCTTTAACCCGTTTCGCGTCAGGTCGATCTTCCACAGCCGCTGCGTGCCGTAACAGCGGAAGGACGAGTCGATCCACTGTCCGTTGCGCGACAGGACCGTCGTGCGTGTGCCTTCGAGGCTGTCGATCCGCCGCGTGCCCTCGCGCGTGATCACCATCGTTTCGCCGGCCAGGCAATGGTAGAAGGCCTTGTCGTCGTTGACGTAGAAGCTCGGGCTCTTCTCGTTGTGGAAAGGACAACAGGCGCGCCACTCCCGCCCGGCCTTTTGCAGCTTGGTGGTGCGGCCGATCAGCGTCGACAGCAGGGTGCGCGAGCGGAGCTCGTCGAGAAATTGCGGGGTGAGGGTCATGAACTCCCCTCCGGTGGTGCGGTCGGCGTCGCTTCCGCTCCCCCTCCCGCTTGCGGGAGGGGGCTGGGGGGTGGGCACCCGGCAGCCGCGCTCGCTGCGTTCAAGATTGTCTCCAACACCCCGGCCATATTCGTCGTCAGATCATTATTCCAGAACCGCAGAACGCGGTAACCCGCCGCCTCGATAGCGCTCGTTCGCGCTGCATCATATTCAGCCGCTTCGGCATGCTGACTGCCGTCCAGCTCCACGACGAGCCGAACCGAGCGACAAACAAAATCGCCGAAATATCCGGCAATCGGCATCTGCCGTGAGAATTTGAGGCCGCCTAGCTGAGACCCTTTCAACTGGAGCCAGAGGCGCGCTTCAGCTTCGGTCGGCTCGTTGCGTAGGTCGCGCGCCCTTTCCGTCGGTCGGCCAAGCCGAAACCGGTCGCCCACCCCTCGATCCCCTCCCGCAGGCGGGAGGGGAGGAAGAAGTGGGCGCTCACCCATCCTACGCCAGCGCCGCCTTCACCAGCCCGCTCGCCTTGCTCATGTCGAGCGTCTGCGCGTGGCGCGCCTTCAGTTCGGCCATCACCCGGCCCATGTCCTTCATGCCCGATGCGCCGAGTTCGGCCTTGATCGCCTCGATCGCCGCCTTCGTCTCGTCCTCGCCCATCTGCGTCGGCAGGAAGCGCTCGATCACCGCGATCTCGCCCAGTTCGGTATCGGCCAGTTCCTGGCGCCCGCCCTTCACGAACATCTCGACCGATTCGCGGCGCTGCTTGATCATTTTCTGCAGCACCTCGATGACCAACGTATCGTCATCGGCCGGGCTGCTCCCGGTGCGCGCCTCGATGTCGCGGTTCTTGATCGTGCTCTGTACGAGGCGCAGCGCGGCGGTGGTCGCCTTGTCGCCGCCCTTCATGGCGCTGACGAGCGCGTTCTTGATATCGTCGCGAATCATTCCCGGTCCTTTGCGGTTATCCGTAACCCTAGACCGCCGGGCCGGGCTTTAACAGATTGACGCAATCACCCCGCGTCTCTAGCGACGGCGCCTTAGCGACATCGTGAAACCAACCGACGGAGTGCCCGCCCGCAATGGCCGACGCCAAGCCCTATCCCGTGCAGATTTTCCGTTGTTCGGATCGGACCGCCTGATCATGTCAGGCTACGATCCGAATGGAGCCACCGGCGTTCTCGTCCTTGCCAGCGGTGAGGTGGTGTGGGGCCGTGGCTTCGGCGCCGAAGGCCATGCAGTCGGCGAGGTGTGCTTCCACACCGCGATGACCGGTTATCAGGAGATCATGACCGATCCGAGCTTCGCCGGTCAGATCATCACCTTCACCTTCCCGCATATCGGCAATGTCGGCGCCAACCCCGACGATGTCGAGGCCGACAGTCCGCACGCGCTCGGCATGATCGTGCGCGAGGACGTCACCGACCCGTCGAGCTTCCGCTCGACCGAGCGACTCGACGCCTGGATGAAGCGCCATACGCGCATCGGCCTCGCCGGCATCGACACCCGCGCCCTGACCCGCCGCATCCGCGCCGGCGGCGCCCCCAACGGCGTCATCGCGCATTCGGCGAGCGGCGATTTCGACATCCCCGCTTTGCTCGCCAAGGCGCGCGCCTGGCCCGGCCTCGAAGGCATGGACCTCGCGATCGAGGTGTCCACCGAGACGCATTATGGCTGGGCCGGCGGCGTATGGCGGCTGGGCTTTGGGTATGACGACTCTTCTTCCCCCCTCCCGCTTGCGGGAGGGGCCGGGGGAGGGGCTACCCCATCTTCCCACGTCGCGTCTGAGGCACAGCCCTCCCCCAACCCCTCCCGCCAGCGGGAGGGGAGCGACAAGCCCCACGTCGTCGCCATCGACTATGGCTCCAAGCGCAACATCTTCCGCAACCTCGTCGCCGCCGGCGCCAAGGTCTCGGTTGTCCCGGCCAACGCGACCTTCGATCAGGTCATGGCGCTCAAGCCCGACGGCATCTTCCTGTCCAACGGCCCGGGTGACCCCGCCGCGACCGGCGAATATGCCGTGCCGGTGATCCAGCAGCTCCTCGCCACCGGCAAGCCGCTGTTCGGCATCTGCCTTGGACACCAGCTGCTCGGCCTCGCGGTCGGCGCGACCACGACCAAGATGTTCCAGGGCCATCGCGGCGCTAACCACCCGGTCAAGCGGCTGAGTGACGGCGCGGTCGAGATCACCAGCATGAACCACGGCTTCGCGGTCGAACGCGACAGCCTGCCGGCGACGGCGCGCGAAACGCATGTCTCGCTGTTCGACGGCAGCAATGCCGGGCTCGAACTGACCGATCGCCCGGCGTTCAGCGTGCAATATCACCCCGAGGCCAGCCCGGGACCGCAGGACAGCCTGTATCTGTTCGAGAAGTTTGTAGGTCAGTTGCGGTGACGTCGGCCACCGATCATTCGGTCGCTGGCGACAATGACAGTTGGATGCTTTTCGAACGACTGGGCTTAAGCGGTTGCCCCTTGGTCGTTCTCAGGCGGATCGGTAACCCTTTGGTCGATCGAGCGGTTAGCGAAAATTTCGTGACCATCGTTCACTGCAAGGCAGATGCGGCGCTCGTGAACGATGTTGGCATGCCGCAACATAGCGATAGCCTGTATCCTTTCGAGGAAGAGTTGGCTCAGGAATTGGATGTGCTCGGTGCGGGTGCTCTTCACGCGGCGAGCGTGACCGGGGAGGCGGAGCGCCGCATCGTCATTGCGCACGCATCGCCGGTTGCGTTCGAGCCGATCCTGCGGAGGTTCACCATCCCGGGATATTCGTTGAGTGCTTCCAGTTCGGCAGATCGAGCAGCGCTGATCGATTTGATCACGCCGACCGCAATCGAACATCAACTCAATAGCGACATGAGCGTGATTACCAATCTCGAGCGGCATGGCGATGATGGCCACGCGTCGAGGAAAACCGATTTCTGGTTCTATGGTGCAACGAGTCAGCTCGGTGAGTTGGTCACTGACCTCGGGCCTTGGGGTTTTTCAGCCGATCATTGGCTCGAAGATCCGGAAAGCGTTGTTCTAACGTGCGAAACGTCGGTCGATCTCGCGACCTTTCGTGAATTGACGCCTATCCTGGTCGGCATGGCTGACCGGCACGGCGTGACGTATGACGGCTGGGAAACCTTCATCGTCAGGGCTGATGCGCCAGCCACCCAACTTCCGTCACAACCCAAGCCTCAATCAATGTTGAGCAAATTATTCGGGGCCAAGAAGAACTAACATGCCCAAACGCACCGACATCACCTCGATCCTCGTCATCGGCGCCGGCCCGATCGTCATCGGCCAGGCGTGCGAGTTCGATTATTCGGGCACGCAGGCGATCAAGGCCCTCAAGGAAGAGGGCTATCGCATCGTGCTGGTCAATTCGAACCCGGCGACGATCATGACCGATCCCGACCTCGCCGACGCGACCTATATCGAGCCGATCACGCCCGAGGTTGTGGCGAAGATCATCGAGAAGGAGCGCCCCGATGCGGTGCTGCCGACGATGGGCGGGCAGACCGCGCTCAACACCGCGCTGGCGCTGTTCAACGACGGCACGCTGGCGAAATATGGCGTGCAGATGATCGGCGCCGATGCCGAGGCGATCGACAAGGCCGAGGACCGGCTCAAGTTCAAGGACGCGATGACGCGCATCGGGCTCGAATCCGCCCGCTCGGCAATCGCCCATACGGTCGAGGAGGCGCTGGAAGGGCTGGCGCGCACCGGCCTGCCGTCGATCATCCGCCCCAGCTTCACGCTCGGCGGCACCGGCGGCGGCATCGCCTATAATCGCGAGGAATTCATCGAGATCGTCCGCAAGGGTCTCGACGCCTCGCCGACCACCGAAGTGCTGATCGAGGAATCGCTGCTCGGCTGGAAGGAATATGAGATGGAGGTGGTCCGCGACCGCGCGGACAATGCCATCATCATCTGCTCGATCGAGAATATCGATCCGATGGGCGTCCATACCGGCGACTCGATCACCGTCGCCCCGGCGCTGACGCTGACCGACAAGGAATATCAGATCATGCGCAACGCATCGATCGCGGTACTCCGGGAAATCGGCGTCGAAACAGGCGGTTCTAACGTGCAGTTCGCGGTGAATCCGAAGGATGGCCGGCTCGTCGTGATCGAGATGAACCCGCGCGTCTCGCGTTCCTCGGCGCTCGCGTCGAAGGCGACCGGCTTCCCGATCGCCAAGGTCGCCGCCAAGCTCGCGGTCGGCTACACGCTCGACGAGATCATCAACGACATCACCGGCGCCACCCCGGCTGCGTTCGAGCCGACGATCGATTACGTCGTCACCAAGATCCCGCGCTTCGCCTTCGAGAAGTTCAAGGGCGCCGAGGCCGTGCTGTCGACCGCGATGAAGTCGGTCGGCGAGGTCATGGCGATCGGCCGCAACATCCACGAGTCGCTGCAAAAGGCGCTGCGCGGGCTGGAGACGGGTCTCTCGGGCTTCAACATGGTCGATCGCCTCGTCGGCGCGCCGCGCGACGAGATCGAGGCCGCGCTCGCCATTGCCACGCCCGACCGGTTGCTCGTCGCCGCGCAAGCGCTGCGCGAGGGCTTCACCGTCGCCGAAGTCCACGCCATCGCCAAATATGATCCGTGGTTCCTCGAACGCATCGCCGAGATCATCGCCGCCGAGGAAGAAGTGTGCGCCAACGGCCTGCCGCAGGACGCCGCCGGAATGCGGCGCCTCAAGAGCATGGGTTTCAGCGACAAGCGCCTCGCCTATCTCGCGCTCAAATCGGCCAATTTGCGGCAGGGCATGTCGCGGAGCATCGCGCGCGGCTCGGGGCTGATCCACGACGTCGTCGTCGCGATGACCGGCGGCGTCACCGAGGATGAAGTCCGCGCACACCGGCACAAGCTCGGCGTGCGCCCGGTGTTCAAGCGCATCGACACCTGCGCGGCCGAGTTCGACGCCAAGACGCCGTACATGTACTCGACCTATGAGGCGCCGAGCTTCGGCGAGCCCGAATGCGAGTCGCTGCCGACCGAACGGCGCAAGATCGTCATCCTCGGCGGCGGCCCCAACCGCATCGGCCAAGGCATCGAGTTCGATTATTGCTGCTGCCACGCCTGTTTCGCGCTCGCCGATGTCGGGTTCGAGACGATCATGGTCAACTGCAACCCCGAGACGGTGTCGACCGACTATGACACGTCGGACCGGCTCTATTTCGAGCCGCTCACCGCCGAGGACGTGCTCGAAATCCTGCATGTCGAGCAGCAGAACGGCACGCTGGTCGGCGTGATCGTCCAGTTCGGCGGCCAGACCCCGCTCAACCTCGCCCATGCGCTCGAACAGGCCGGCATCCCGATCCTCGGCACCTCGCCCGACGCGATCGACCTTGCCGAAGACCGTGAGCGCTTCGCTGCGCTGATCACCCGGCTCGGCCTGCGCCAGCCCGCCAACGGCATCGCGCGCAGCCGCGACGAGGCGATCGCGGTTGCCGAGCGCATCGGTTACCCCGTGCTGATGCGGCCGAGCTACGTGCTCGGCGGCCGCGCGATGGAAATCGTCGATGGGCCGGCCCAGCTCGACAATTACATCCAGACCGCGGTGCAGGTCTCGGGCGACTCGCCCGTGCTGATCGATCAGTATCTGCGCGACGCGATCGAGGTCGATGTCGATGCGATCAGCGACGGCACCGATGTCGTCGTCGCCGGCGTGCTCCAGCATATCGAGGAAGCCGGCGTGCACAGCGGCGACAGCGCCTGCTCGATCCCGCCCTACAGCCTGTCGCCCGCGATCATCGCCGAGATCGAGCGCCAGACCGACGTGCTGGCGCGTGCGCTGTCGGTCAACGGGCTGATGAACATCCAGTTCGCGGTCAAGGACGAGCTCGTCTATCTGATCGAGGTCAACCCGCGCGCCAGCCGCACGGTGCCGTTCGTCGCCAAGGCGATCGGCGCACCGATCGCCAAGATCGCCGCGCGCGTGATGGCCGGCGAGAAGCTCGCCGACTTGCCGAAGATCGACCGCGCGATCGATTATTTCGCGGTCAAGGAAGCGGTCTTCCCGTTCAACCGCTTCCCCGGGGTCGATCCGGTGCTCTCACCAGAAATGAAGAGCACGGGTGAAGTGATGGGGATCGATAAGGATTTCGCCATCGCCTTCGGCAAGGCGCAGATCGGGGCAGGGACCATCCTGCCGAAAAGCGGCGCGCTGTTCGTCAGCGTCAAGGATGGCGACAAGCCCGTCATCCTGCCCGGCGTGCGCGCGCTCGCAGAACACGGCTTCACCATCGTCGCGACTGCCGGCACCGCCGATTATCTCACCGCACAGGGCGTGCCGGTCGAGCGTGTCAACAAGGTCGCGCAGGGCCGCCCGCATATCGTCGACCGCATCAAGGATGGTGGGATCGACATGATCTTCAACACCACCGAAGGCTGGCAAAGCCTCAAGGACTCGCAGCCGATCCGCGGTTCGGCGCTGTCGCAGAAGATCCCTTACTTCACCACCGCCGCCGCCAGTGTCGAGGCGGCACAGGCGATCATCGCGCTATCGACGCGAGACCTTGAAGTTCGGCCGTTGCAATCCTATCATTCGCACTCGCACAATTAATCCCCGAAAGAAGAGAAACTGGTGCGGGCGGATCTTCGGGTTCGCTTGGGGACGGAGATTTTACGAGGGACTAGAGTGATGGCGACGGTCGACAAGATGCCGATGCTGGCTGAGGGGCACGACAAGCTCACGGCGGATCTGCGTCGCCTGAAAGCGGAGCGGCCATTGATCGTCGACGCGATCGAGGAAGCGCGCGCCCATGGCGACCTTTCGGAAAACGCCGAATATCATGCCGCGAAAGAGCGCCAGGGTCAGATCGAGGCATCGATCTCCGACATCGAGGACAAGCTCAGCCGCGCCCAGATCATCGACCCGAAGGAATTGTCGGGCGACAAGATCGTGTTTGGCGCGACCGTCACGTTGCTCGACGAGGACGACAAGCCGATCCGCTACCAGATCGTCGGCCAGACCGAAGCCGACGCTAAGGGCGGTCGCATCTCATACAATTCGCCGCTCGGCCGCGCGCTGATCAGCCGCAAGGTCGATGACGAGATCGAGGTGTCGGTCCCGGCCGGCGACCGCTTCTACGTGGTCTCGAAGATCGAGTTCATCTAATCGCCAGGCAGAATGGCTGGCCGGTGATCCGCGACCGGATCGCTGCGCAGTGGCGTGACACGCCCGCGATGCTGACGATCGTGGCGATCACCTGCACGGTGTCGCTGCTGCTGATGCTGTTCGCGATCGTCGGCGAGGCGGTAATCGGGGGCGGGTTCATCCCCGCGATGGTTGGCGCGCACGGCGCCACCCCGCCCGGCGCGCCGCTCATGCTGCCGGTGTGGCTGACGCCGCTCAGCGCGACGTTGGTCCATGCCGGTATCGTGCATCTCGGCTTCAATCAGTTGATCCTGGTGGTGTGCGGCGACGAACTCGAGCGGACGCTCGGCTGGCGCGGCACGGCGGCGCTCTATCTGATCGGTGCCTATGCCGCCGCCGCCGGCTATTGGTTGCAGGATCCGTCCAGCCCGTGGCCGCTGATCGGCGCCAATGGCGCGGTCTCGGCGATGCTCGGCGCCTATGCCCTGCTGTTCGGCCGTCGTCGTGCGCGCGCGCTGGGGCCGATTCCGGCGCGGTTGGTCGCGATCCTGTGGTTGGGGGCGGCGTGGATCGGCATCCAGCTGCTGATCGGGCTTGCCGATCACGCCGTCGGTGCGGCGGTCACGATCGGCGCGTTGATCGCCGGTTTCGTTGCCGGCCTCGCGCTCGCCCAGCCGATCCTGCTATGGCATTATCGCGGGGCGTGACGCCTCAGCCCTTGGCGAGATCGATATCGGGTTCGAGCAGCCGGTGCAGGTGCACGACGACGAACTTCATCTCGGCATCGTCGACCGTGCGCTGCGCCGCGGCGCGCCACGCTTTCTCGGCCAACGCATAGGTCGGGAAGATACCCACGACCTCGATCGTGTCTTCCTTGAAGTCGAGCGTTTGCGGATCGGTGACCTTGCCGCCGAAGACGAGATGGAGCTTGCTCATGATGGTGGTTTCCGCACTGAAAGGATTCGAGGCTGCCTTAGCCAGCATCCTCCCCGTCGTGAACCTGTAGCGGAAATTCTTCCGAAATATGAAATGCGGGTTGCCGTGATTTCCCTCGTCCGGCCAGGCGGGCGGGCAGGGGAGGCGGCAATTTCCCGCGTCCCCCGCTTCCTGTCAGGCCTTCGGCTTGCTGTCCACCGCCGCCGCGCCCGCGCTGGCCAGCGCCTTGAGCACGCCGCCGATCATCTTGCCGACCTGATCGTGCGCCGCCTCGCGATTGAGGCCGAGCGCATCGAGCTCGGCCTTGCCGGCTTCCTTGGCGGCCAGTGCCGCGCCCGTCGCCGTATCGGTCAAGCGTTTGCCGACCGGGCCGAGCAGTTTCTTCTCCTGCTCGCTGTGCGGCAGGAAAGCGCCTGCCAGCATGCCGACCGCGATCCCCCCGGCCAGTATCGCCAGCGGATTGGCCTCGACGCTCTTCGCGGTGCGGGCGACGGCATCGCGCGTCGCGTCGCGCGTCGTCTCGATCGCCTTACCGGCCGCATCGCGCGCGCTGCGATAAGTCGTCTCCATCGTCTCGCGCACGACGTTCTTGTCGGCAGACTTGGTGTTGCTGATGTCGTTCATCGTGACTTTCCTCGTGTCCGTGGCTTGGGGGGCAAACGCGGGGGTGTCGCTGGAGTTTCACGGGCCGGCGTTTCGTCCGGCAGCTTGGCGAGCAGCGCACGCACCGGGCGTCGCGCGAAGAACAGGCCGATCGCGGCCAACACGCCGGCCACGGGCAGCGGATGCCGCTTGATCGATTCGAGCCCCTCGCGCGCCAGTTCCTCGCCTGCTTCGCGTAGATCTTGCGCTGCCTCGCGCGCCAGCGCCTTGGGGTTGAGCCGTGCCTGGATCTCGACCAGCGTGCCGGCCAGGCGCTGCCGGGCGCGGGCCGAACGCTGTGCGGCGATGGCAAGGCTGGCGTCGGGCTTGTTCATGCCGGCCCGTCCTTGATCCGGGTGATCTGCTTGATCTTCGCGACCGCCACCGCGACCATCAGCCCGGCGACGATCAGCGCGCCGCCCACCACCGTCAGAGTCGCCAAGGTCGGCCCCATCAGCCGCCGCGCGATCAACAACAACCCGACCAGCAGCGCGATCAGCGCCGCCTGCGCCAGCAGAAACGCCGTCACGCCGAGCAGCAACGCCAACTTGGCCTCGTTGATGCGGGCAAAGGCTTCGGCGCGGTAGAGGTTGATCTCCGCGCGCACGAAGCGTTCGGCGTCGTCGATCAACCGCGAGAACAAATAGCCGATGCTGTTGGGGTCGCGCCGCCGCTCGTCATGCGGCGCCCCGATCGGCTCATCTGCGTCCATGCCGGCCCCCGCTTCGGGCGATCAGGCGCGGTCGTCGCTGTCGAGGCCCGACTTGATCAGCCGCACCAGCACGAAGCCGATTGCCGCCGCCGTGCCGATCGCGATCGCCGGGCTCTTCTTCACGAAATCGCGCGCGTCGGCGACGATGTCGTCGACATTCTTCGACTTGAGCGACTCCGAAAAGCCCGACACCGCCTCGGCCGCGCTGCGGGCATAATTGCCATATTGCGCGCCGACCTTCTCATCGACCGTGCCGGCCGCGTCGCCCATCATCTTCGACAGTTCGTCGAGCACGCCGCCGACCCGCGCCTTGCCGTCCTCGGCATAGGCGCGCGCCTTGCCGGTCGCTTCCTTGGTCATCTTGGCGGCGCCTTCCTTGAGCGTCTGCGTCGCGGCACCGGTGACATCGGCAAAGGCGTCCTTGGCGGAGGCCTTGGGCTTCGTCGCCGGCTTCGCGGTTGCCGGCTTGGCGGCGGCGGCCTGCGCGGCGGCGCGCGTAGATGCTGCCGGTTTTGCCTTGGGCGCGGCCTTGATCGGCGCCTTCTTGATCGGCGCGGCGGGCTTCGGAGTGTCTTCGGCCATGATGTCCTCGTTTCACAATAGAAATGGTCAGGCCGTTCAACCGGTCAGCATCGCCGGCGGTTCCACGATCGTGACGAATTGCCGCCGTCGACGATAGCCGATAGAGGCTCGCCGCGATACCGCCCACATCGTTCTCCGCATCGTTAGAAGGATCGTTCCGTGACCGCAATCATCGACATCCATGCCCGCCAGATCCTCGACAGCCGCGGCAATCCGACCGTCGAGGTCGATGTGCTGCTCGAGGATGGCAGTTTCGGCCGTGCCGCGCTCCCCTCGGGTGCCTCGACCGGCGCGCATGAAGCGGTCGAGAAGCGCGACGGCGACAAGGGTCGCTGGGGCGGCAAGGGTGTCGATCAGGCGGTCAAGGCGGTCAATGGCGAGATCGCCGACGCGATCCGCGAGATGGACGCCGAGGACCAGAGCGACATCGACCAGGCGATGATCGCGCTCGACGGCACCGAGAACAAGGGTCGGCTCGGCGCCAATGCGCTGCTCGGCGTCAGCCTCGCCACCGCCAAGGCCGCCGCCGATGCGCGCGGCCTGCCGCTCTATCGTTATGTCGGCGGCGTCTCGGCGCATGTCCTGCCGGTGCCGATGATGAACATCATCAACGGCGGCGAGCATGCCGACAACCCGATCGACTTCCAGGAATTCATGATCGTGCCGGTCGGCGCCGCCAATATCGGCGAGGCGCTGCGCTGCGGGTCGGAAATCTTCCACACGCTGAAAAAGGGCCTGCACGACAAGGGGCTCGCCACCTCGGTCGGCGACGAGGGCGGTTTCGCCCCCAATCTCGCCTCGACCAGCGACGCGCTCGATTTCATCATGAGCTCGATCGAGGCGGCGGGCTACAAGCCGGGCGACGATGTGATGCTCGCGCTCGATTGCGCCGCGACCGAGTTCTTCAAGCAGGGCAAATATGACATTTCGGGCGAGGGCCGGATCCTCGACAGCCACGAAATGGCCGAATATCTCGCCGACCTCACGCGCCGCTACCCGATCTTCTCGATCGAGGACGGCATGGCCGAGGACGATTTCATCGGCTGGAAGGCGCTTACCGACCTGATCGGCGACAAGGTCCAGCTCGTCGGCGACGATCTGTTCGTCACCAACCCCAAGCGGTTGAAGCAGGGCATCGCCGACGGCCTCGCCAACTCGCTGCTCGTCAAGGTCAACCAGATCGGCACGCTGACCGAGACGCTCGCGGCGGTGTCGATGGCCAATCGCGCCGGCTATACTGCGGTAATGTCGCACCGCTCGGGTGAGACCGAGGACGCGACCATCGCCGACCTCGCGGTTGCCACCAACTGCGGCCAGATCAAGACCGGCAGCCTCGCCCGCTCGGACCGGCTCGCCAAATACAACCAGCTGATCCGCATCGACGAGGAACTTGGCGACAGCGCGGTCTATGCGGGCCGGAGCGTGCTGCGAGCGTAGGCCGGGATTTTACCCCTCTCCCGCTGGGAGAGGGGCAAGCTGCGCAGCAGCGCGGGGTGAGGGCAGGGATCGAACCCGCAATGTTGCCCTCACCCTCCCACTCGGCTTCGCCGAGCGGGCCCCTCCCTCTCCCAATGGGAGAGGGAAATGTCTTCAGAACCCGGTCTTCAACGTTACGAAGAACTGCTGCGGCGCGCCGATCAGCAGTGTCTGGTTGTCGCCGCTGTTGCCGAAGCCGTTCGAACCGATCGTCGCGATATATTTCTTGTCGAACAGGTTGGTGCCGTTGACCTGCAGCTCGACCTTGTGGTCGCCCGGCAGGGTGAACCGCACGCCGAGCGTCGCGTCGAAGATCACTCGTGCCGCGACCGACTGGTCGTTGCTGTAGGTGAAGAAGCGCTTGCTCATGTAATTGGCGCCGAACCGGCCGAAGAACATGCTGCTGTCATAGGTGATCTCACCCGCCGCGATGTGGCGCGGCGCATCGACCACCGACTTGTCCTTGATCGCCACGCCGCCGAACAGCGAACCATCGGCGTTGTAGATGTTGTTGCGATATTTCGAGACATTGTAGGCATAGGACATGAACGCGCCGAAGCCCGCGGGCAGCCGCAGTTGCGCGGTCGCCTCGATGCCGGTCGAACGCACGCCGCCGACATTGCGCAGGATCGCCGGATTGCCGACGATGCCCGCGCCATTGGCGAAGCCGAGCAGGCGGTTCTTGAAGTCGACATAATAAGCCGCCAGCGACGCCGTCAGGATGCCCGAGTGCAGCCGACCGCCGAGTTCGAACGTGTCCGACGTCTCGGGCTTGAGGTCGCCGAGCCCGGCGAACCCGGCCTGGGTGGTAGCGAACGGTCCGCTCGTCGCCGCCGCAGTGAAAGCGCGCGTCACCTCGGTAAAGCCGGCGAACAACTCGGCCTGGTCGGTCACCTTGAAGGTCGCGCCGGCATGCGGCTGGAACCAGTCGGTGGTCTTGATCTTGCCCGACGCCAGGCCGCCGCCAACGATCGGGGTGGCCGTCGCGCGGACGTCATAACCTTTCCAGCCGAGATCGAGCGTCAGCGCGCCGAGGCTGATCTTGTCCTCGACATGGTACTGGAAGGTGTCGGTCTGGTAGCGATTGTCCCACTGCGTGAAGAACGGGTTGGTCTGGAACTGCAGCGCCGAGCGCGTCGACACGGTGCGGCTGTCGAGCGCGTAATAACGCCGTGCCTGGTGGAAATCGTTGCGCTCATACCATGCGCCGACCGTCAGCTCGCCGAAGCTGCCGAGCGACCCGCCGACCGAGCCGAACACACCCTTGCGGCGAATGTCATACTCGGTGGTGCGCACCGAGATCGGCACCCCGCTGGGCGATGGCACATAGGGCGTGAACCACGTCCCCTGGCCGTGATTGTCGTGATAATAGGCCTTGATCGAGGCCTTGATCGGGCCGCGCGTCGTCTCGAGCCCGAGCGAGGCGAGGTAATCCCTGCGCAGGCCGGAAGCGTCGAAATAAGCGTCGTCGGGGTTGAGGAACGGCGCCGGATAGGTCGTGCCCGCGGCAGGGTTAAGCTTGGGCGCACCGGTATAGCCGGTATTGGCACCGACATCGGCGACCAGCACCGCCTGCGCGAAATTGTTGCTGTTATTGTCCCAGCGCCAGCCCAGCCGCTTGATCATGTCGAGCGACATGTCCTGGTAATCCTGCTCGCGCCGGTCCGAATAATCGAACGTGCCGACCAGCCGTACCGCACCGGTCAGCGGCGCGGTGAACTTGGCGTTGACCTGGTTCTGCCGCTGCTGGCCGTAACCGCGCCATTTGTCGGTCTTGAGATAGCCATAGGAGACATAGGCGCTCGGCCCGCCGTCACCCAGTTCGCCGGTGTCGAGGCGGAAGAAGCCGCGCATCGTCTCGTTGCTGCCATAGGCGCCGTTCAGCGTCACGCCGAACACCGGCTTGGGGTCGGACGAGACGAACTCGATCGTGCCGCCGAGATTGTTGGTTGCCTGCGCGCCAATCGCGCCCGAACCTTGCGAGACGCGCGTCTGGGCGATGTTCTCCGAGCTGATCGCGCGGCTGACATGCAGGCCGTTGGTGTTGCCATAGCTGCCGTCGCCGAGCGGAATGCCGTCGAGCGTGAAGCCGAGCTGGTTCTGATTGAAGCCGCGGATCGAGACGCGCTCGGACCATTCATAAGCACCGAACGGATCGGCCGACTGGAAATTGACGCCCGGCAGCTTCGCGATCGCCTTCAAGGGGCTGGTGCCCGGCGCGAGCTCGGCAATGTCGGCCTGGCTCAGCTGCTGCACCTGCCGCGTCTGGCCCTTGCCGATCACCACGATGTCGTCGGTCACCGGTTCCTCGGCGGCCGGCGCAGCGGGGGCGGCGGCGGCAGGCGCCGGGTCGGTCGCGGCATGCGCGGCAAGCGGCGCGGTGAGCGCTGTGCCGGCCAGCAGGCAGGCGAATACGGTACGCATGAATGGTCCCCTTCTGATGTCGTTGATCGGCGCATCGCTGCGCGTCGCGCTCCCCGTAGGCGTGCTGCGTTGCACAATTTTGCGATTTGGGTGTCGGTTCGGCGACAAAGTCGCGTCACTTCGGTGACAGTCCTCGCCATCCAACGCGGCGCGGGCATCGGCACGCAAGAGCATGATATTGTGGCCTACGCCGTCGCCGGACATCGCGCTTGCACGCATGCGGCAAAACGATAGCCTGCTTCTCGATTGTTCCCGATCATCCGCTCCGGGAACGCGCCCGGTGAAAGCCTCGCGAGGAGTCTTCATGCGCCCGATCCGCTTCGCCCTGCTCTGCGCCGCTTCGCTCGCCGTCACGGCCAATGCCGCGCCGCTGTCCGCGCAGGGTCCGAAACCGGGCGTTGCGACGATGCCGGCAACGCATGCCCGTCTCGTCGCGCTGTTCGCCGGATGGCGCGGCTTCGTCCAGCCAGCGATCATCGATGGCATCCCCGATTACAGCGCCGCGGCGATGGCGCGGAAGGCGGCGGCGCTGCCGGCATGGCGCGCGCGGCTCGCCGCGATCGATCGCACCGGGTGGAGCGCGCCGGCGCTGGGCGACTATCGCCTGATCGAGGCGGAGATGAACGGCTTCGATTTCTTCCTGCGCGTGCTCAGACCTTGGGCGCGCGATCCCGGCTTTTATCAGAATCTGTTCGGCGAGCAGAGCGACGTACCGGCGCATGAAGGCCCGTCGGCCCAGCCCAATATCGACCTGTTCGCCTATCGCTGGCCGCTGTCGCGCGCCGATGACGCGAAGTTGACGCGCGCGCTCGCGACGATCCCTGCTTTGCTCGCCGCGGCCAGGGTCAATCTGGCCGGCAGCAATGCGCGCGATCTCTGGGCCTATGGCGATCGCGCCTTCAAGGAACAGAGCGTTGTCCTCGCCGATCTCGCCGCCGGTACGCTGAAGATGCGTACGATCGATGGCCAGACGCCGGCGACGATGACCGGCGCCAGCCCGGCGCTGCGCGTTGCCATCGCGAACGCCAAGGCCGCGACCGACGCCTTCGCCGCCTGGGTCGCCGCCGAGGCGCCGCGCCGCACCGGGCCGTCTGGCATCGGCAAGGCGAATTACGATTGGTACATGCGCCACGTCACGCTGAATCCCTATGGCTGGGACCAACAGCGCCTGTTGCTGCGGCGCGAGCTCGACCGTGCACTCGCCTCGCTGCGCATCGAGGAACTGCGCAACCGCGCGCTGCCGCCGATCGTCGAGATCAGCGATCCGGCCGCCTATCGCACCATGGCCGAGGCCAAGACCCGCAAGTTCAACGATTTCCTCGTCGCCGCCGGGCTGATGCCCGACACGCCTTATTATCGTGCGGCGATGCTGGCGCAGACCAGCGACTATGTCCCGCCGGCCGAGCGCAATTTCTTCTTCCATGGCACCGCGCTCGATCCGTTGCCGCTGCTGTCGTATTCGAGCCACTGGATCGAACTGGCGCGCCTCCGGCGCGAAACTCATCCCAGCCCGATCCGTGATACGCCGCCCTTGTTCAACATCTTCGCCGATCGCTCGGAGGGCTTCGCCACCGCGATGGAGGAGCTGCTGATGCAGGCCGGCCTCTATGACGATATCCCGCACGGCCGCGAGATCGTCTGGATCATGCTCGCCAATCGCGCCGCGCGCGGGCTTGCCTCGCTCGATGTCCAGGCCAACACGATCGACGTGGACCAGGCCGGCCGCCGCCACGCCGAATGGACCCCGCGCTATTGGTCGGATCCCGCAAGCAAGCTGGTCGGCTTCGAACAGCTCCTTTACCTGCGCCAGCCCGGTTACGGCCCCAGCTACATCGTCGGCAAGCTGCAACTCGACCATTTGCTTGCGCTCGCCTCGCACGAGGCCGAGGTGAAGCACCAGCCCTTCGTGCTGCGCGACGCCTGGGCGCGGATCATCGCCGCGGGCATCGTCCCGCCCGCACTGATCGAGGCGGAGATGTTCGCGCGACCATGACGATAGCCTCGCCGGTCGGCGGGCGTGCGCCTGCGAACCAGCCGAGGTCTTGCGCTGATCGAACCTTCCCGCGCAGGCCGAGGTTGCGGAACCTGGCTATTTGCCCTACTGGCCGCCACGTCATGTCCTTAGCGGGCATGGCGAATGTCATCGTCCCTCGAACGGAAAGGAAGCGTCCCATGTCAGCGACTGTCGCCAGCTCGACCTCCTATTTCCGTATCCAGGGACAATGTGCATGGGCACTTCCTGCCAGGGCGGCACACGCCACCTGACCGACCGCGACCGTCGCGTCGCGCTTTCTACCCAAGTATCGCCACATCCGCCGTTGCGCATTGCGCGTGCGGTCACGCGTCCGTCGATCCTCTCGTCCGGGGAGGTTCGTCATGCGTGAAGACATGTTCAAGGTCATCGTCGAACGGCCGCGCTGGGGTTCGCGCTGGATCGCCTCGCCCAAGCTAGACCGCGACCGGGACCGCGATGGTGGCGGTGTCGGACTGCGTCGTCACGCCATGGAGCAGGCGCGCCTCTACAAGGGGTTCAACGAGAACCTCGCGCCGCTGGCCCGCTTTCTGCGTGCGCGTTGCGGCCGGCGCTGGGACCACGTCTATGCCGAGATATGCGCCAATCTCGATACCGGCAGCACGGTGAAGATGCACGTCCGCCAGCATCTCGACGATCTTGTCCATCGCCGCATCAGCTATGGTCGCGATGGGGAACTGCTCAACGACGGCTGGTTGCTCGAACAGGGATCGCGCAGGTCGGTCCGGAACGACCTCTATGTCGATCCCGACGACGGAATCCTGAAGGACGCCCTGACCTTCTGGGCAGCGCGCGGCATGGCGGTGCCTCCGCGCCGTTCTTGCCGTGCGCCAGCAGTGCCGGCTGGGAAGGACCTGCGCCGCATCGACGACACGCACGTCTTGTGGTGGCGCCACGGCTGCTGGTTCCTCGTCGCCTTCGATTCTCCGCCGCATCTTCGCGACGGGGAACTGCTGGCGTTGCTGGTCGCCGGGGCGCGCGAGGCACCTGCGTTCTATAACCAGGGTGATCGTCCGATGGGCGAGTGGTTGCGCAATCGGCCTGTCGGGCAACCGCCAGCCTGGCAGGTGATCGCGCTGCGTCAACTCGGCAAGCGCGACCTGCGTCGCTACGGTCTTGCGGGAGCGCACCATGACTGATCCCGCACGATCGATCGTCTCGCTCGTCGCGACCGACGCCATCCGCGTCGACCCGGTCGCGATCGTCCAACTCAACGCCAGCGCGTCGCTCGCCGGTATCGAACGCATCGTCGGCCTGCCCGATCTCCACGCCGGGCGCGGCATCGCGGTCGGCGCGGCCTTCTGGACGCGCGGCTACGTCCACCCGCATCTCGTCGGCAGCGATATCGGTTGCGGCATGGCGCTGTGGCGCACCAATCTCAAACTGCGACGCTTCCGTGTCGATGCGGCCGAGAAGAAGCTGCACGGGCTGGAGGCGCCATGGTCCGGCGACCACGCCGCCGCGCTCACCGAAACTGGCCTGCCGCCCGATCTGTACGGCGAGGGGCTCGGCAGCATCGGCGGCGGCAACCATTTCGCCGAGGCGCTGCGCATCGAGGAACTGGTCGATCCCGACGCCGCCGCCGCGCTCGGCATCGACCCGGCACAACTGCTGCTGCTCGTCCATAGCGGCTCGCGCGGCCTCGGACAGGCGATCCTCGATCGCCACCTCGCGCAGGGCGGCGGCGCGTTAGCGGAAGGGACCGAGGCGGCCGTCACCTATCTCGCCGCGCACGACGAGGCGGTGCGCTGGGCCGAACTCAACCGCAGCGTCATCGCCGCGCGGCTGTTCGATCGGCTCGGTATCGCGGGCATGCGGCTGCTCGACATCTGCCACAACAGCGTCACGCCGCACGCCGGCGGCTGGCTCCACCGCAAGGGCGCGGCGCCGGCCGACAAGGGTGCGATCGTCATCCCCGGCTCGCGCGGGGCGCTCAGCTATGTCGTCCAGCCGCTGGCCGCGCGGGCGGACGAGGCGCTCCACAGCCTCGCCCATGGCGCCGGCCGTCGCTGGAGCCGCAGCGACGCGCGCGACCGCATCGCGCGCCGCTTCACCGTCGCCGAACTCGCGCGTACCCGGCTCGGCAGCCGCGTGATCTGCGAGGATCGTGCCCTGCTCTATGAAGAGGCGCCCGAGGCTTATCAGGACATCCACCGTGTCGTCGCCGATCTCGTCGATGCCGGGCTGGTGCGCGTGCTCGCGACGCTGCGCCCGCTGATCACCTATAAGATGCGCCGCTCATGAGCGTGATCCTGCATCTGTCGGCCGGGCAGGGGCCCGAGGAATGTCGCTGGGTCGTCGCGCAACTGGTGCGCGTCTTCGCCGACGAGGCGACGACCGAGCGCCTGTCGTGCGTCGCCATCGAGCCGGTCGCCGGCCCGATCCCTTCGGCGCTGCTCCGCGTCGCAGGGGAGGGCGCCGAAGCCTTCGCCCGGGCCCGCACCGGGACGATCCGCTGGATCGGCACCAGCCGCTTTCGCCCCACCCACAAGCGCCGCAACTGGTTCGTCGCCGTCACCACCATCGCCGAAGCCGGGGACACGCCCGATCTGCGTGAGGTCGATATCGCCTATCAAAGCTACCGCGCCTCCGGCCCGGGCGGCCAGCACGTCAACACGACCGACAGCGCAGTCCGCGCGACGCACCTCCCGAGCGGTCTCACCACCACCGCGCAGGACCAGCGCTCGCAATTCGCCAACAAGAAGCTCGCGCGGCTGAAACTCGCATTGTTGCTAGAGGAGCGCCGCCGCGAGGGCGAGGCCGGTGGGCGGCGCGAGCGATGGGGGCAACATCACGCGCTCGAGCGCGGCAATGCGGTGCGGGACTATGAGAGGGAGCGGTTTCGGCTGCGATGAGGGTGCGGGGCACGGCGGGGCTTGCAGTAACCTTCTCGCCGTGCTCACTTTATTTTGCCGCGTCGATATCTGCGCACCGCGCGATCGGCGGCAAAGGGGAATGAGGATGCAGTCGGTTTCGTGCGCGTATTTGGCTGGCCTCGCGCTCCTGGCTTTACCGGCGACAGCCGAGGCGAAGGGCATAACCTATGACTGCGACACGGCCGCCAATCACTTCTCCGAACTGAGCCTGCCGGCCGGGAATGTGCCGTTCACCGTTTCCGGGAACGTCCAGTTGAACGCGCTTGCCGGAAGCAAGACCTATGTCCCCAATGCGCGCATTCAAATCGGATCGTCCACCGCGCCCGGGCAGGCGCCGGAAGCCTATGCCGGCTTTTCGCTCTCCGCACTGCCGACAGACCCGAAAAAGACACCGCACGGCCCGTCTGCAATCCAGATGCTCAGCTACAATGTTACTGGCAAGGAAGACGAACTCCTGCCTTTGTCGATGATGACAGCGCCGGGTACCGTGCAGGCCTTCACCCTGTCGTACGACGGCAGCAAGGTTCTCGTGACGCTCGGCAATGAATCCCGCAGCTTTCCCATCAAGATCGCCGACCCGGTCGTGCGGCTCGTTTGCTCGACCGGCGAATTCCTGTTCACGGATCTGACGATCGCGCCCGTGCGGTAGGAGCGGTAGCGATGGTTTGGAGGGGCAGGAGTTTTCATCGCACCCGCAGGTGCGGCGGAGACAATGCTCATCTCGCCGCCCGCGGCTCCACCGAACACTGCTCCGACCTGATCAGCGTCAGGATACGCCCGAGGTAATTGGTCCCGCGCCACTGGCCCGGGTCGCCAATTGCCGGGTCGTCCATGCCAAGCCCCGCGCCCCAAATCCAGTCGCGGACATTGGCTTCGACGAGCATCGCATCGCCCGTCGCGCGCAACTGGCGCCCGGCACCGTGATTTTGGGAAAACTTGGCCTTGTTGCCGCGATAGACGGTGTCGACCTTCCTGCGATCCCACACCTCCTGGTCGAACGGCGTGACCAGCGCGCCGAGCCGCTTCTGTACCGCAGGATCATCCACTTCGAGTATCTGCGCAGCGCGGATCGAATCCCCGAACAATGCGGCTTTGGCGAACATCATCCACTGTTCGACTGTGACGAAGGTGCGCCCGTCCAGCGCGAACGACGTCGCATGCCACTGGCTGAAAACGCCTTTGATGAACGGATGGAAGGTCCGGGAGTCCGCTGGATCCGGCAAGTCCGCGGCGGTCAGGAATGGCGGGCGGTCAGCGGCGTTCATGCCAGTTTCATGGCCCACGCAACCGCGGCTTGCCAGCAAACAGTGCCGCGCCGTGCCGTGCGAAGTCCGGCGTGTCGATTACCCTGCCCGCCGCATCGCTTCCCGCATGCCGGTCTCCTGCTCATACCAGCCATCGACCTGCCACGCGATCTTCTGCAGCAGCCCGGCGGTATAGTGGCTCACGTCGATCATCTCGCCGGCATGGGCAAGGTCCGACAGGTCGAGCAGCGACACATGCGGCCACGCCCCGGCCGCGTCGCGCCAGATCGCGTTGAAGCGCTGCGTGCGCTCGCGCGTGTGGTTCATATGCGCGCGATATTGTCCGGGCGCGGCATTGTCGGGCGGCAGCACGATCAGCGCGGTGACACCGCGCTCGCCCAGCGTCCGGCACATCGCGGTGACGCACCAGGCATATAGCCCGGCCTCGAGAAATTGCGCATCGTCGCCCCAGCGCGGATCGGAATAGTCGATCCCCGCGCCATAGACGACATGAGGCGGAAACTGCTGCGCGGCGACACTGCCGTCGCGCAGGGATTTGAGCGCGAACAACCGCGGGTTGTTGTCGAATTCCACCACCGCGCGGTGCGCGCTGAAATGCGCAATGCCGCCCGACTGGCAGTCGAACATGATGCGCAGCGATGCGGCCTGCGCCACGTCGGTAACGTGGCTCGCGATCAGCGCGCCGCGCACCGCGGGATCGTGGAACGACTGGTCAGCAATCCAGTCGGGCGCCGTCCGGCTGAAGCGCCCGTCGAGCGCGCTGGTGTCGATCGCCGGGAATTTCTCGCGCACCCGGTCGAGCGCATAGGCCTCCATCCCCATATGCATCACGCGGCACGAAAAGGCGAAGTGGACCAGCGCGGGTATCTTGCGATCGACCATGACGAAGCCGACCAGCCCGTAATGGCCGTAATTGTCCCAGGCGAAGATCGACCAGCTGTCGAACGCGACGACGTCGATGATGTCGCGTTCCAGCGCGTCCTCGGTCACGCGCGAGGCGGTGTAGTTGAGCTGGTTCGATCGGTTGATCAGTTCCGCGATCCGCCCGGCGAAGTCGAGATTGTCCATCAGATAGGGCGCGCACGCCTTGATCCCGCAGCCACGCAGGAAATCCTCGTTGGAAACCCCGGCGGTGGTGCGGTCGCCCTTCTTGCGCTCGAGCATGCGATATTCGGCGATGCGGTTGCGCTCGACCCCGGCATGCGCGTCGACCAGCGCCTGCAGATCGTCGTCGCAATCCGCCGCGCTCGCGTCGAGCAGCTGGATCTGCGGCACGGCATGCGCCACCTCGCGCAGATTGGCCGGATTATCGTCGACGAACAGCACATTCTGCGCGCGCAGCTGCATGTCGTCGATGATCGCGGCGACCGCCGGCCCCTTGGGGGTGAAGGCGATATGCGGGAAGACGAACTCGTCCCACAGGCCGAGCGCGACGAGCCGCGCCCTCGCCGTCTGAAAATCGTTCTTCGAGCAGATCGACGACAGCACGCCGCGCGCATTGAGCGTGCGGATCATGTCCGCACGGCGCACGAACAGCGTCACCCGCGCATCATCGGCGAGCGTGCCGGCCCACAAGGTGTCGTCGAGATCCCAGATGACCAGCTTGATCGACATGTCGGGGTCTCCGGTCAGACGAGGTAACGGAAGAAGCGCCTGTTGGCGGCGATCGCGCTGCGCACCGCCGCCGAAAGCGATGCGCGCTTCACCCGCCGGATCGACGGCGTGCGATGCGACGGCGACAGCGACACGAGCAGCGTGAGCATGGCGCGTGGGCGCTGCGGCGGCGTCCCGCGATGCAGTGCGAAGGTGTTGACGAAATAGACGTCGCCCGGCTCCGACAGCACCACGCCGGCGCCCTTTTCAAGCTTGAGTCCGGCCAGCTCATCGTCGCCGAACCGCCGCACTTCGTAGAAGTCGCGCAGGCCGGAGGTGCCGGGTATCATCTCGGTCGGGCCGTCGTCGCGGCTCTCGATCGCGCCGAGCGGGATGAACACGCGGATGAAGTTGAACGGCTCGGCGCTGTCGCGGTGCCAGTTCTGGTTCTGATAGGGCGCGGCACCGGGCTGGCTGATCCACGCCCACGCCCAGCTGATCGCCGCCGATGGTCCCAGCACCTCACGACAGAATTCGGCCAGCGCCGGCGCGGTGCAGATGTCCCAGAACGCCGCGCTGTCGATGATGCGCTGCGGGTCCATATAAAGGAACGGGTGCGCACCGTCGCGCGGACTTCCTTCATGGCGAAAGTCGCTGGCATAGGGGTCGTGATAGCTTGGCTGGTTGTCGAGCTCCTCGGCAAAGGCGCGCAGCGCGTCAGCGGGGATTGCCTGCGACTCGAAATGAAAATCGCTCGCGTCGAACGCGGCCGCGCGTTCGGTTTGCCCGCGGCGCGCAAAGGGCATTTTCAGCCGCTGCTCGATCCGCGCGCCCTTGCCGACCCAGGCCGGGTCGTTCGATCGCGTGCGCAGCCAGAAGATATAATTATAGGCATAGTTGGCGCGCGCGAGATAGCGCAGCCGCGCCAATGGCCCGTCGCGGCGGGTCCCCTCGGCCACCTGCGTGTGCCACGCCTTGATCCCCGCCTCCGGCGTATCCGAAAGACCCCGCAGCCGCGCCTGCCCGAATTGCCCCATTCTGCTGTCCCTCCCGCGCCGTAAAATCGAGGCCCTCTCATTTTAGCGGCATTTGGCGGGATGCGGCGGTGCGGCCGCAAGAATTGGGCACGGGCCGGGGTGCGCGGCCACCTATCCCGCGCTGTCCGCGCGCAAAACTGTCGCGATTCCGGTTATCGTTGCGCGGCTCTCCTAAAATGAACGAAACGTCGCCTCGCCCGAGCATCAGGCTGCGACATTTTTGGCCAAGCCGGGAGCCAGCCGATGACTGATCGAACGTGCCAGCGGGGCCATTGTCTCTCCTCCTGGGGCCGCAATTTCGGTTGAGCCCGCATTATCCTGAAGCCGTCCCCGTAAACTCAGCGCCGATCGCGCCATTTGGCCGCGTCGGCACGCCCCGGAGCCAATGATGAAGATTCTCGAAAACAGCCGGATCACGACCAAGATCATCAGCCTCCTGGCGATGCTCGGCGTGTTGACCGTGGCGATCGGCTGGATCGGTTCCAATGCGCTGCGCCGGACCAATGGCACCTACACGGCGCTCGTCGGTGATCTCACCTCGTCGATCAAGATGACGCAGGTCAATATGCGGATCGCGGTGATGACGCGCTCGGGCTACCAGGCGATGGCCTATGACGGCGCGAGCCGTCAGGCCAAGGCGGCCGCTCTGGCCGAAAAGGAAGCCTATGACGGTGCGCGCACCCGGCTCGCCGATGTCGAAAAGGCCCAGCCCGAATCAGCCGCCAAAATCCTCGAATTCCGCGCCGGGGTGGAGGCACTGCACGCGCTGACCGGCGAAGCCGTCGCGCTGGGTTTGGCAAATCGCAACGCCGAGGCCATCAAGCTGCTCGAACAGGCCGACAGCGTGAGCGCGCCGCTTGCCAAGGCGGTGACGGCTTTCAACGAAGCGCAGATACTGAACGGCACCACCGGTTCCGAAACGCTCGACAGCGCGACATCGGCAACCTCCTGGACGTTGATGATTCTCGCCATCGTCGGCGCGATCGGCGGCATGGTCGTCAGCTTCCTCGTCGCGCGCTTCGGCATCACGGGTCCGCTCAACAGCTTGCGTGAGATCATGAGCCGCCTTGCCGCGGGCGAGCACCGCGTCGAGGTTCCCGGCGTCGAGCGCGGTGACGAGGTCGGCGCAATGGCGAAGACCGTGCTGGTGTTTCGCGATGCCGCGGTTGCGCAGGATGCCGCCGTCGCCGAGAAGGTCGCGGACGAGGCCCGGCAGCAGCGCGTCGTCGAAATCGTCTCGGCCAGCCTCGCCAGCCTGTCCGACGGCGATCTGACCGCGGCCATCGAAAGCGACTTTCCGCGCAATTTTCAGGATCTCAAGGATAATTTCAACGCCGCTTTGGGCAATTTGCGCGCGCTGATCGGTGGCGTCACCCGGAGCGCGCACGGCATCCGCACCGGGTCGCAGGAGATCGCGCAGGCGTCGGAAGATCTCGCGCGCCGCACCGAAGGCAACGCCGCAAGCCTCGAGGAGACCAGCGCCGCGCTGGTGCAGATCGACACGCGGCTCAGGGCGACCGCGCTTTCGTCGAGCGAGACGGTGGCTCGCGCCGATCAGGCGATCGCCACGGTCGGCGGCGGCCGCGCCACCGCCGAACAGGCGGTGCAGGCGATGGGGCGCGTGTCGGATAGCGCCAAGGGCATCGACAGCGTCATCGAGGGGCTCGACAAGATCGCCTTCCAGACCCGCGTTCTGGCGATGAACGCGGCGGTCGAGGCCGGGCGCGCGGGAGACGCCGGGCGCGGCTTCGCCGTGGTGGCGGATCTCGTCTCGGCACTGGCGATGCGCGCCGAGGAAGAAGCCAAGCGTGCCCGCGACCAGCTGACGCTGACGCAGACCGATATCGTCACCGCGGTACAGGCGGTGCAGAAGGTCGACGGCGCGCTGGCCAATATCTCGGGCGATGTCGGCGAGGTCCACACCCTGCTCGGCACGATGGCCGATGATGCGACTGCGCAGTCCTCGGCCATTTCGCAGATCACCGCCGCGATCGGCGCGATGGACCAGTCGACCCAGCAGAACGCCGCGATGGTCGAGCAAACCTCCGCCGCCGCGCGCAATCTCACGGCCGAGGTCGGCTCGCTCTCCGAACACGCCGCGGCGTTCAGGGTCGAAGATGGTCCACCCGCTCGCCGCGCGCAGCCCGCCGCATCGCCCGCGCCCCTCCGGGCCGGCGCAACGAAGAAGGCAGCCGCGCCCTATCGATCGCCCGTCAAGGCCTCACCGGCCATGGCCAGCGCCGGCGGCGCCGACGATTGGAACGCCTTCTGACGGCACGCGCGGCCCAACGTTGTTCCGATGGCGCGCACGCGTCATCGAGACGGCGGCTGCCCCACCGTGTCGAAGGGCGATATCGGCGTAGCATGCCATCTCGCCCGGCACGCTGCGGCTCGGCGAGATGGCGAACTACAGATGCCCAAGCCCATTGCGCCGCGATGAGGGCAGGCGCGAAACATTGCCGCCGCGCGCACCATCTCCGCGCCTCCGCGCCTCCGCGCGCACAAATTATCCGACGGTGCTGCACGCCTCACGGCAGCGATTGAAAGCAACGGAGGCAGCGCCTCCACCCGCTAATCGGCTTCGAGATCCAGAAACGCCACGACATCGTTCTCGGTCGCGATCCACAGTGCGGCCTGCACCTCTGCCGGCTCGCGGTGCCCGACCTGCATCGCTTCGGCCAGCGGCCCGTAGAACAACGTCACCGCCACCGGATCGCCGTCGTCGAGAAAATAGAGCCGGACATTGGCGCTGGCGGACACGGTACGCATGTCCGGGCGATGCCCGCACCGACGCAGCGGCGCAAGCCGTCATCGTCGATCGGGCCTTCCCAACCAGAGTCGGGCTGCACCAGCGAGGTCGCCCCGTCTGCCGCCAGGGTGCTGGCGCGCGACGGGGCGATCCATCGCGATCAGATGCTGCTCTTGCCCGGCGCGATTAGCGGCCGCTCGCCGACCTGGTCGCTCCTTGTCGGGCCATCCGGTATGTCGCCGGGCGTCGGGTCTTCCACGTCCGGCGCCTTGACGGTCTCGGCCGGGTCGGTCTCCGCAGCGGGGTTGGCTTTTTCGTTTTCTGACATCGTCACCTCCTGGAAAACGTTCAATCCTTAAGAGGAGTGATGCGTTCCATGCGAGATGGCCGCGACGGCAAGCGGCCCCGGCGGGAGACGCCGCGGATGCGGTCCTTTCTGCCAACATATCCGGATAGCCAGAACCTGCTCCGACCGATCACCGGGTTTTCATGATCGTCCAATGCGAATATCCATTGGTTGGTTGAAGTCGCCATCAGCGCGGCACGGAGCATCGCGTGGCAAATATTGAAAAGGGCCGTTTATTTGGTCTCGTCGGCATGGGGGCTTATACGGTGCAGGAGCTGGACTCTCTTGCCGATGAGCATCTTCGTAGAATTGATGACCCCGAAAATACGGATGACCCGAAATGGCTAGGCCGGCGAGCTGCGAGATTGAGGAAATTGGCTAGGCAAAAAGAAGCGGCTGTCGAGCACAAAGTGAGTCAAAAGGCGCTGAGATAGTCGGCTACGATCTTGAATTGTAACAGGCTTGATGGCCTATATCTGGTGCCCTCATTCCCAGACGAAGATCGTCCGCAATTTGCAGCCGCTCGGCTCCTGTCCCTCCTCGAACAGACGGACGCGCCTGATCGCCGCCAGTTGCGGCGCGTCGAAAGGCGTTGGCGATGTGAAATAGGCGGTGCCATGGGCGCCATTCCAGATCGCGACCTGATAGCCATGTTTCACCCGTCGCTGTGCAAACATCGCAGGTCTGTCTGCGGCCGGCGGGTTCAGCATCCGCCCCTTTGCAGGCGCCGCCCAGCCGATGCCCAGGACTTCAAACGAGCCGAACGCGCCTTCCCACCGGAAGCTGCCGCCATGAATGCCGCCGTCCAGCGTCGTGACCTTCTCGCCCGGCAGCAGATCGATGATCGGCGCATACCCACAAAAGCGCGCTGGTCCGACGAGTTCACTCGCTTTTGCTGGGGCCGCGCCAGCCAGGACGATGCCGAGCACTATCAAAAGCGCCAACTTCCCACAGGATAGGGGAAAGCGATCCATAGCGACAACGTTGCACGCCCAACATCGCTGTGTCCAGCAGCAGCGCGAACCGCAACGGCCGACAACGGCCCCTGCGACCCTAACTAAGCGACGAGCGGTCAGGCGGATATTCCAACACTATTCCACATTCCGGGGCCGTGGCTCGATGCGACCCATCTGATAGCCGCCCGGTAAGTATCAGGACGGAAAGTTGCCCGGCAGGAGCCGCCCCATTTGCGGTCGTTGCGCCATGCAACCGCGTAGGGCAGGTTCACCCGATGGTTGATGATGAACTGGACTTGCTCCGCGCGCTCGCTCTGATGTGCGCCCAATACATCGGTGAGGGTGATTGGGTCGATCATGAATGCATCGGGGCTGGCGAGGAAGCCGTCGCCCAGCTTGTGAAGCATGGAATGATTGAGCCGTCGGGACGAGGCGGTCGCTGGACGGAAGCCGGTGAACGCCTCATGCGGTGATAGCGCTAGCTATCGCCCAGTAGCTCACATCAAATTTCCTGATAGACTGCAGGCATGACGGTGCATCATCCAGAAGGCTTGCCAAAGCGGCAGTTGATCACGGGGGCAGTCGTTGCGGCATCGGCCATTGGGGCGATGTTCTGGTGGGGTGTTCACTTCCACGTCTTCGGAAGCGATATCAGTCTTGCCGCTCATCCGGAGCAGTTGGGCTTGCCAATACTGATTGCTGTGGCGGTATCCGGAGGCGCCTACGCCGTATCCGGATTGTCAGGAGCTATCAGAATGGTAGGCGGGTTTTTCATACTTCTGGCCGGGGCCTATCTAATTGGCGTCGTGCGACGGCTGTTTGGCTGATAGCCGACCGACTGGTGTCGCGATGAAACGGCGCCTTGCAGCAAGCGCGCCGGGCCAACATTCAGACAGTCGTTGACGCTTCCCGATCGCCGTGGTTGCATCACCGGCACCAGCGACGAAAAAGGTGGAGCTGCCGGTGCCGATCCCAGAAACGACGGGCGCGTTCGCCATTGTTCCGCACAATGATCTGCCCGCAGCGCTTCCCTTTTGGGAGCGCCTCGGTTTCGCGCGGACGGGCGGCGATGGCGCCTATATGATCATGACGGGCTGGGGATGCGAGGTTCACCTCACCCAAGCCGGCTCCGGCCCGTGGCGCGTGCCGGCGGAGCACAACCCCTTCGGTGTCTTCATCCGCACGCCCGATGTGGACGCGATCGCCGCGCGGGTCGACGATCTCGTCATTCGCCCCGGCGGCGTTCTTCGTCACCGCGAATGGGGCTTATATGAAGTCGGTATCGCCGGCCCGGATGGTATCCTCGTCCGCATTGGTTGGCCTTCCCGGCTGGCGAAGGGCGATCCGGCGATCCGGTGACAGCGCATCTATCCCCCCGAACCGGACGGACGAAACAGGCGGACGTACTGCCGCCGGTCTTCCAGCTTTCGAAATCGCTACTCGAGCCAGTTAACGACGACGAGGTCCGCGACGCGCGCGAACTCGGCGACGTTCGCGGTAACCAGCGTCCGCCCGAGACCAAGGCTATGCGCGGCGATCAGCATGTCGTTGGCGCCAATCGGTGTTCCGCTTTGTTCGAGCTTCGCGCGCAAATCGCCATATGCGGCATCGGTCGGGGGTTCGAGCGGCAGGACCGGAAGCGCACCGAGGATTGCGTCGATCCGGGCGGACAGCGCCGACGACCCCTTCCTGGCGGCGCCGAAGCGAAGTTCCGCGGCCACGATGACGCTTGTCGCGACCGCATCCTCGCCCACTTCGGCAATCTTGCGCGCCACCCGCCCGGCGGGATTGCGGACGAGATCGGAGATGATGTTCGTATCGAGCAGATAGCCGCTCATAGCTCGACCGGTTCGGGCGCGGGGTCCTCGATGTCGGGCAGGTCCTCGTCGAGCGGTTCGAGCGTCGCGAGAAGCGCCAGCAGCGATCGTGGTGGCGCCGCTTCGATCACGATCTTCCCGTTCTCCTTGCGCATGATCGCGTCCTCCCCCGGCAATTCAAATTCACGCGGGATCCGCACCGCCTGACTACGGCCGTTCTTGAACAATTTCACATGTCGCTCGACGCCCATGAACCAGATCTCCTGGCATATGACTTAGCATATGCCACTTGCCTTGCCAATTAGTTGAACCGCCGATTCGCCGTCCCGGGAAGTACGCGGCAGGAAAAATGATCCGCCATCCTCCATAAACCGCGCACTCGGGCAAGTTCGCGCAACGCGCGCCGGCGAGGACAATCGCGGCTTTCAGTAATGGATAGTTAAGCATCTGATATAGAATATATATAAATGCGACTATCGCTACATGCTGATCCGACTTGGCTATCCGCCAAGGACCCCTGACAAAAGGATGCGGTCCCGCGACGCAAAAATCGCTTGGTCGCGCGTCTCCACGTTCAGCGTGATTCAACAGTTCGCGCCGCTCCATTATCCGCCGCCGCCATGACCAACGGACGTCCCACGGCCTACAAGCCCGAATTCGCCGGCATCGCCAAGCGGCTGTGCCGCAACGGCGCCACCGATATCGAGGTCGCCGACATTCTCGGCATCGCGGTGCGCACCTTTTATCGCTGGTGCCTGCTCCATGACGACTTCACCGCCGCCGTCTGCGTCGGCAAGGACGCCGCCGACGACCGGGTCGAGCGGTCGCTTTATCAGCGTGCCGTCGGTTACGATTATGTCGCGGAGAAGATCGTCACCCCGCGCGGCGGCGCGCCGATCGTCATGCCGTTCATGGTCCATGTTCCGGCCGATGTCCGCGCCGCGCTGCACTGGCTCGCCATCCGCCGGCCCAAACCCTGGGCGCGCCCGCCCGAAGAACCCGATGTCGATATCGCCCGCCTCGTCGCCGAGGGCCGCCAGCGCGTCGCGCGCGAAAGCGCCAAACAGGCGGTCGCGGACAAGGCGCGCTTCAAGGCCGCCGTCGATGCCGAGGTGGCGCGGCACCTGTCATGCCCGCCGGCCTAGCCGCGCGCGCGCGCCATTCGCCGCGACCGCCGTCGCCACCAGACCAACCCGACGATCGCCCCAACCAACGCCGCTGCCCATGGCCACAGCGCGAGCAGGCGCGGGATCAGCAGTTCGTGCAGGGCATTGTCCATGATCTGCTGCGGCGCGCTGTATCCCGGCGGCATCGGCAGCACATGGTTGTCGCGGGCGAAGGCGTCGTAATCGGCCCGCATCGTCGCGAAGCGCTCGGGCTGCGTCGCCGACAGGTCGGTGGTTTCGCCCGGGTCGGTGACGATGTCGTAGAGATGCCAGCGGCCATTGCCGTACGGCGCCAAATTCTCGACCAGCTTGTAGTCGCCCTTGAACAGCGCCGCATTGCCCGACAGTTCATAGCCGAGCGGCGCGTCGGCGGGATGCGCCTGCGTCGCCGTCGCGGTGAGCAGCGGGGCAAGACTGTAGCCGATCATCGGCGCCACTGCCCGGCCGTTGAAACGGCCCTGCTGCCCCGGCACGCCCGCCAGCGTGAGCAAGGTCGGCACGATATCGGTGACATGGGTAAAGGCGCCCGCCACCCGCCCGCCGCTGATCGCCGGGTTGCCCGGCCAGGCGATGATCAGCGGCACGCGCAGCCCGCCCTCGCTGGCGCTGAACTTGTAGCCGCGCAGCGGCGCTACCGCCCCGCTGGCAAAGCCCGCGCCGATCGCGGTCAGCGATCCCGGCCGGCCCTGCTGCGCGGTGCTCTGGTCATAATGCTGGTTGGCGTTCCAGCGCGTGAACGCACCCGAATGCATCGGGTCGATCGCCTCGGCGCCATTGTCCGACAGGAACACGAAGATCGTGTTGTCATAGGCGCCGGTCGCCTTGAGATGCGCGACCAGCCGGCCGATCTCGCGGTCCATCGCCGTCGCCATGCTGCCATAGGCCGCCATCGCGCCGATCCGCTGCGCTTTCTCCTCGGCGCTCAGCGCGTTCCAGTCGCCGGTCGATGTCATCGTCCCCATGCGGACGCCCGCCGGCATGATGCCGCGCGCGATCGCGCCGGCTCGGCGCTGCTCGCGCAGTGCCGTCCAGCCGGCGGCATAACGCCCGGCATAGGCGGCGATGTCGGCATCGGGCGCCTGCACCGGAATATGGTTGGCGAGGAAATTGACCGAGGCGAGGAACGGCTTGCCGCTCGCCTGCCCGGCATCGATGTAGCGCATCATCTTGTCGACGATGAAGGTCGACGAATAATAGGGCCGGGGAAGGTGCGCCGGCTTGCCGTCCTCGGTCCAGTCGGCCTTGTCGTACAGCAGCAGGTTGGGCTTCTCCTCGAAATTGTCGGCGCCCGACTGCGACAGCGCAAAGGCATGGTCGTAACCATGCGCGGTCGGCAGCGTCGCCGGCGTGTGGCCGAGGTGCCATTTGCCGGTAAGATAGGTGCGATAACCCGCCGCGCGCAGCTGGTCGGCGATCGTCACGACATGGTCGGTGAGATGCGTCTCATATCCCGGCTGGCCGAGATGCGCCGGCGGGATCGTCTCGGGCATATTGCCCAGCCCGGCGCGGTGATTGATCACCCCGGTCTGCAGCATCGCGCGCGTCGGCGCGCACGATCCGGCGACATGGAAGTTGGAGAAGCGCACCCCGCGTGCGGCGAGCGCGTCGATATTGGGCGTGGCCATCTCCCCGCCGAACGCGCCGACATCGGTAAAGCCCCAGTCGTCGGCCAGCAGGATGACGATATTGGGCTTCTTCGCCGGCGTATCGGGCATCGCCGGTGCCGCGCAGAACAACAGGGCGGCCAGCGCCGCCACCCGGCGGAGGCGCGCTGACCGTGTCACAGATGCGCCGCCGCAAACGCCCTGATCTGCTCGAGCGTGACGAAGCCACGGTGCGCGGCGTCGATCTGGGTGAAGCCCTTGGCGACGCGCGGCATGCCGGCCTTGGCCTCTTCGAGCGTGAGCTTGCCGTCGCTGTTCTTGTCGGCCGCAGCGAAGCGTGCGGTCAGCAGCGCGTTGGTCGTCGCGCTCAGCTGGGCGACAGCCGGTGTGGCGGCGGCAAGCATCGCGGCCAGGGCAAGCATAAACTTCATCTACAGCGCCTTTCTGATGTTGGTTTCGTCGAGCAGGGGATCGATCATGCCGCGCGCCGCAGCGTCGAGCGCGGCGTAGCGCGCGCGCAGTTCGGCAAGGCATTTGAGCTGATATTTGAACACGCCCTGGCGATAGGGGAGCCCCATCGCGGTCATCGCGAAGGTCTCTTCGCCAGCGTCGAGTGCTGCCGCGTTGGCGAGCAGGAAGGGCAGATAGACGTCGCCCACCACCCGCAGCAGCCGGCCGATCACGGGGTCGAGGGGCGTCCCCGCATCAGCCCAGCTGCCGTCGATCCCCGACATGTCGTCGATATGGAGCAGCCAGCGAAAGGCATAGGGATAGTCGCGGCGCATCATCGTCTGGGCGGTCGGGTCGACGCCGAGCTGCGAAATCTGGCCGTAAAGGCCGAACTCGGCCATGCTCGGCCGCGTGCCGAACAGGCAGTGGCGGTTGACGACATGCGCCTCCAGCGCATCGAGCACCGCACGGGTCGATGCCTCGATCAGCGGGAAATTCTCCGCCGTACAGCCGACGATCGCCATGCGCCCGAGCTGCCGCTCGCGGAACTGCGCGGCATAAGCGAGGCTGCGGTCGAGCCCGCCGCCCTTGAAGGCGTCGAACGCCAGCCAGCGGCTCATCTGGATCTGGTAGATCTCGGCCAGCCAGCGATAACCGAACATCGCCTTGGTCAGCCATTCATCGGCGAAATCCTCGATCAGGTGCGCGAGAAAGGCGCGCGCCGGGTCGGGCGGCAGCACCGATCGCGCGGCATGGTGCGCTTCGAGTGCGTAGATCAGTGGTGTCGAATCATTGTGGAAGCTGCCGTCCGGAAATTCGACCACCGGGATGACCGGCGCCTTGACCTGGGCCGTGGCCGCGCCGTGCGTCGCGGCGCCATGCTGCCAGATGTGCGGCAGCCGGCGATAACGCATCAAGGCGCGGATCTTGAGCGAGTAGGGGGAGCCGAGCGCGCCGTTGATCGTATACATCGCCGCCGCGCCTCAGCCGAAATTGCCGGCCGTCGCCATCGCGCCCATCCGCGCGGCGATGGCGTGGAACTCGGCGACCGTTTCGTCGATAATCTCCTTCGCGGTCTTGATGCCGTCGATCAGCCCCGCGGTCTGCCCCGCCAGTCCGACCGCGGCCTCCATGTCGCCGCCGAAATAAAGTTCCTGCAACCGCGCGAAGGTGTCGGCCGGCATCAGCCCGGCCTCGTGGATCGCGGCGGTGCGCTCGGTCTTCAGCGCGCGGATGCACGGTGTCGATTTCTGGTTGAGCACCAGCGTGCCGGTCTCCTTGGCGTCGATGATCGCCTGTTTGTAATTATGGTGCACCGGGCTCTCGGCGCACGACACGAAGCGCGTGCCCATCTGCACCCCCTCGGCGCCGAGCGCGAAGGCCGCCGCCATGCCCTTGCCGTCGCAGATCCCGCCCGCCGCGATCAGCGGAATGTCGGTGATGCGGCGGATCGCCTGGAGCAGCACCAGCGTCGAGACTTCCTCGGGGTTCTTGAACCCGCCGCCCTCCGATCCCTCGACGATCAACCCGTCGATCCCGGCCGCGACGCACTTCGCCGCCGTGTCGACCGTCGGCACGGCATGGTAGACGGTGATGCCGGCGTCCTTGAGCGGCCCGACGAACTTGGCCGGGCTGCCCGCCGAGGTCGTCACGAACTTCACCCCCGAGCCGCAGATGAAATGCAGCATCGCATCGTCCTTGAGGAAGCGGATCGGCAAATTCACCCCGAACGGCGCATCGGTCAGCGCCTGCATCTTCAGGATCTCGGCCTTGCACGCCTCGGTCTCGCCCGACGATGTCTCGATGATGCCGAGCCCGCCCGCCGCGCATACCGCGTGCGCCAGTTGCGAGCGCGCGATCCAGCCCATCGGCGCCTGGATGATCGGGTAGCGCGCGCCCGTCGCGGCGAGGAAGCGGTTGGTCACTCTATTCTCCCCGTCACATCAGCCTGGTCTGTTTGATCTCGCTCGATCCGGCGGGCAGGCTGAACATCATGCCATCCTCGCCGACCACGATCGGCCCGCCGAAGCGAGACGCGGCGTCGCCGAGAAACGCCGGGTAGAAAAAGCTGTTTGGGATGGCGGGCACGATGTGGCTCAGCACCAGTTCCTTGACCCCGGCCGCCTTGGCGACCTCGGCGGCCTGTTCGGGCGTGGTGTGGTAATTGACGATGTCGCGCATGATCTGGGCAAGGTTGGCGCTGCCCTTGGCAGCGAGACTGCGCGACATGGCCCCGACGAGGCGCGGCTGCAGCGCCTCATGGACGAGCAGATCGGCACCGCGCGCGGCGGCGATCACCGTCGGCGACTTGGCGGTGTCGCCGCTCAGCACGAGCGAGCGGCCCTTGTAATCGAAGCGATAGCCGACCGCCGGCTTGACCGGGCCATGGTCGACGCGGAACGCGGTGATCTTCAGCCCGTCCTGCTCGAGCACCACGACGCGGTCGCCCGTCCCGGGGCCGGGCAGTGCGAAGGGCAGGGCGATGCCGCCCGCACCCGAGGGCGGCGCGATCTTCGGGCCGTGATGGCCGGTGCGATAGGTGTCGTCGATGGCATAGGCGGCGTTGAAGCCGGCGACGACGCGGTCGACGCCGGGCGGTCCGTGAATCGGCAGCGGCGCGGTGTTGGTGCCCGCCGTCCAGCGCATCATCATCAGCGGCCCCATGCCGTCGATATGGTCGGAGTGGAAATGCGTCAGGAACACGCCCTCGATCCGGCCGAGCGGCAGCCCCATCACATTGATGTTACGGCCGCTGCCTTCGCCGGCATCGACCACGAAGACATGCTTGCCGGCGATCACGACGTTGCACGGCCCGGCACGTGCGGGATTGGGAAGCGGCGAGCCGGTGCCGCACAGCGCGACATGCAGTCCGTCGGGCAGGCCGGCGGTCGCATCGCGCCCGACCCGTGCATCGACGGCACGCGCGAACAGCGACTCGCCGATCGCTGCCTGCCGCGACCGGACAACGAGCCCCGCCACGAGCAGCACCGCGACCAACACGATCAGGACCTTGCTGCGTGTGCGCACGGCTCTCTCCCTTATCTTATGCTGGCGGTTATGCGCCGAAGTAGTGGCATTATCAATGCCAATATATCGCGTGGTGGTGGAATGCGGGCGCGAATTCTGGCAGCTTTGCGCCATGACGCGGACCGTCATCCTTTATGCCGCTGCCCTGGTCGTGGCGCTGCTCGCGCTCGAATGGCTGCAGCTGCGCTACGCCGTGCGCGCGGTCTCGCCCGAACTCTATATCGGGCTGCTCGCACTGGGCTTCTCCGGGCTCGGCCTGTGGGCGGGGCGCCGGCTGACGCCGCGCCCTGCGCCAGCCGCGAGGTTCGAGCGCAACGAGGCCGCGATCCGCTCGCTCGGGCTGACCGCGCGCGAATGCGAGATCCTCGACCTGCTCGCCTCGGGCCGCTCGAACAAGGAGCTGGCGCGGGCGCTCGGAATCTCGCCCAACACGGTCAAGACGCATGTCGCACGCGTCTACGAGAAGCTCGGCGTCGACCGGCGAATCCGCGCGATCGAGAAGGCGCGACGGCTGGCGATGATCGCCGGGGCGGATCAGCTGGCGGGGTGAATTTCGCACAAATCACCCTTCCGGGTGATGGTGCGCAGCCGGGGCGCGCGGCATCCCCGGATGGTCGCAACGGTGCGGCGGACGGAGCAGGGGGACGACATGGCACGCTATGCGCTGATCTATGGGGCATTGTCGGGAACGGTGATCATCGCGGTGATCATGGCCGGGATGATGTTTGGCGGGTTCGGCCACTCGCTGTGGTTCGGCTATCTGGTGATGCTGGTCGTGCTGGTGTTCATCTTCGTCGGGATGAAGCGCTACCGCGATGTCGAGCGTGGCGGCGTGATCCGCTTCGGCCGCGCGCTGGGGCTCGGGCTGGCGATCGCCGGCGTGGCGGGCATCGCCTATGTGCTGGTGTGGGAGCTCTATCTCGCGCTGACCCACTACACCTTCATGGACGATTACATCGCTTCGCTGATCCGCGCGAAGAAAGCACAGGGCGTCAGCGGCGCGGCGCTGGCCAAGGTGATCGCGGAGGGCGAAAGCATGCGCGCGATCTACGCCAACCCGCTGCTGCGCATGGGCATGACCTTTTCCGAGATCGCCCCGGTCGGTATCATCGTCGCGCTGTTTTCCGCTTTGGGGCTGAGCGACAGCCCGATTTCGCGTGGTCTTCGGCGGCTGCGCAAGAAGTAACGCAATATCGTAGAAATAAGGACTTGATCGCGGACTCGGCTGCTGCGAGAATCGCCAGTCATGAAACCGAAGCGCCGCTCGACCTTTCGCACACTGTTGCGCCGCGCCGGCCCGCCGGCCGCGTTGCTGATCGTCGGGCTGTTCTTCGGCGGCTATGCGGTGCTCGGGCCGAACGGTGCGCTCGCTTATGGCGACATCAAGCGCCAGCTTGCGCAGCGCCAGGTCGAACTCGCTTCGCTCGATCAGCATCGTGCGGAGCTGCGCAACCGGGTCAATCTGCTCGACCCGCGGCATGCCGATCCCGACATGGTCGACGAGCTCGTGCGCAAGGACCTCAACGTCGCGCATCCCGACGAGGTCATCGTCCCGCTCAAGAAGTAATCGCGGCGGCGCCGTCTGGCGCTTTGTCCATCGATCTGCCAGCATCGTGCGGTTATCCCTGCCGGAGAGCGCAATGCGTCTGAAACTGTTTGCCACGGTCGCCTTGGCCGCGCTCGCTGCCTGTTCGCCCAACAATATGGTGGCGAGCGGCAACGAGACCGCGATGGTTGCGCTGCCGACCGACGACTGGGCGAAATTCCGCGACACCTTCATCAACGACTGGTTCGTGATCGATCCAGCCAATGCGGTCTATCAGGGCAAGCACGACTTTGACGGTAAGCTCGGCGACTGGAGCGCGGCGGGGCTGAAGGCGCAGGGCGATTTCCTGCGCGACGCGATCGCCAAGGCGCAAGGCTTCGACACGAGCAAGCTGAGCAAGGACGATGCGTTCGAGCGCGATTATCTGGTCACCGTCGCGCAAGGCAAGCTGTTCTGGCTCGAGGATGCCGACCAGCCGCACACCAACCCGGCCTTTTATATCGGCAACGGGCTCGACCCCAATGTCTATGTCGCGCGCAACTATGCCGATGCGCCGACGCGGATGAAGGCGCTGATCGGCTATTTCAAGCAGGTGCCCAAGGCCGCGGCGAACATCCGCGCCAATCTCCGCGTGCCGATGCCGCTGAGCTTAGTGAAGCTGGGTGTCGCCGGGTTCAACGGCTTTGCCGATTATTATACCGGCGACGCCAAGGCGGCGTTCGCGAGCGTCAAGGATCCGGCGCTGCAAAAGGCGTTCGACGATGCCGCGGCGCCGGCCGCCAAGGCAATGCGAGATCTGGCGAGCTGGCTCGACGGGCAGAAGGCAACCGCGACGCAGGACTTTGCGCTCGGCACCGACCGCTTCGCGCGGATGGTCAAGCAGACCGAGGGCGTCGATGTCCGGCTCGACCTGCTCGAGGCGGCGGGCCGCGCCGACCTGGCGCGCAACCAGGCGGCGCTCAAGGAGGCCTGTGCGCGTTATGCACCGGGCGCGACGATCGTCGCCTGCACGGCCAAGGCCGGGGCGCACAAGGCCGAGGGCGGCCCGGTCGCGGCGGCGCGCAAGATGATTCCGGACCTGCGCGCCTTCGTGATCAAGAACGACCTCGTCTCGATCCCCGGCACCGAGGAGGCGCTGGTCGAGGAAAGCCCGCCCTACAACCGGCAGAACTCGGCCTATATCGACCCGCCGGGGCCGTTCGATAAGGGCGTGCCCTCGGTCTATTATCTCGCGCCGCCCGACCCGAGCTGGTCGAAGGAAAAGCAGGACGCCTTCGTGCCCGGCTATGGCAATCTGCTGTTCACCTCGGTGCACGAGGTGATGCCGGGGCATTTCGTCCAGTTCCTTCACGCGAACCGCTCGCCGTCGAAGTTCGGCAGCCTGTTCGTCGGTTATGCCTTTGCCGAGGGCTGGGCGCATTACAGCGAGGAGATGATGTGGGAAGCCGGACTCGGCGCCGGCGACCCCGAAACGCATGTCGGCCAGATCTCCGAGGCGCTGCTGCGCGATTGCCGCTATCTGTCGGCGATCGGCATGCACGCGCGCGGCATGAGCATGGCGCAGTCGAAGCAGATGTTCATCGAGCAATGCTATCAGGACGAGGGCACCGCCGACCAGCAGGCGGCGCGCGGAACCTATGATCCGGCCTATCTCAACTACACGATGGGCAAGCTGATGATCCGCAAGCTGCGCACCGACTGGACCGCCGAGCATGGCGGCCGGAAGAGCTGGAAGGCGTTCCACGACACCTTCCTCGGCTTTGGCGGCCCGCCGATCCCGCTGGTCCGCAAGGCAATGCTGGGGAGCGAGGAAGGCCTGTTCTAAAGGGCTGAACAGCGCCCGCGACATCAGCGCGACTGTTTGAGCACCGGCACCTCGTCGAGCATTTCGTCGGGCTGCGGGTTGCGGATTGCGGGGCGTAGCCGGGAGAGGCTGCAAATGCCGGCGATGACGGCGAGGCCCGCCGCGACCAGCGGCGGGGTCTTGTCGCCACCGACCCCGAAGGCGAGCAATGTCGCGACGAGCGTCGCGCCGGTGGTCTGCCCGACCAGTCGCACGGTCGAGACCAGCCCGCCGGCGGCCGCGGCGCGCTCGCGAGGGGCCGAGCCGATGATCAGCCGGGCATTGGGCGGCAGGAAGATGCCGAAGCCCGACCCGCACAGCGCCATGCGCCAGGCAATGTCGTACCAGTGCGGATGCGGCGGGATGAAGGCGATGAGCAGCAGCGCGGTGATCGAAATGACCATGCCGATGCCGCCGAGGATGCCGGCCGGGATACGGTTCGACAGCCAGCCGGCGAGTGGCGCGACGAGCACGTTGGTGAGCGGCCAGGGTGCGAGCATGATCCCCATCTCGGGCGGGGTGAAACCGAATTGGTGCTGCAGCCGGAACGGCATCGAGATGATCAGCGTCATCGAGGCACTGAACGCGACGAAGCCGCTCAGCGCCGAAAGCGCGATGACCGGGCTGGCGAGCAGGTCGATCGGCAGGATCGGGCTGTCCTCGCCGCGCTGGCGCCGCACGAAGCTGACGCCGAGCAGCGCGCCGAGCAGCACGATCGCCGCCGAAACGACGGGCGAATTGCCGTGCACGGCGCTCTCCAGCCCGCCGATCACCAGCCCGAACATCGCCGCGCACATCACCGCGCCGAGAATGTCGAAGCGCGTTTCGTGTGGCGCCGGATCGGGCAGTGCGCGGCCGAGGAACAGCGAGCCGATCGCGAACGGCACGGCGCAGGCGAACACCCATGGCCAGGGCGCCGCGCCCAGTACGAAACCGCCGATCGTCGGTGCCGCCGCGGCCGAGGCCGAGACGATCGCCGAGTTGATGCCGAGCCCGCTGCCGAGACTCTTGGCCGGATAGGTCGCACGAATCAGCGCGGCCGACACGCTGAGTGCCGCCGCCGCGCCGACCGCCTGTGCGCCGCGAACGATGAGCAAAAAGGGCAGGCTCTTGGCGAAGAAGCACAACAGCGTTGCGATCAGGAAGATCGTCTGGCCGAGCTGATAGGTGCGCTTGAGCCCGATCCGCTCGCCGAGCCCGGCAAAGGGCAGCAGCAGCATGACCAGCATCAGCTGATAGACGGTGACGACCAGAACCACTGCCGACGAATCCACGCCGAGGTCGCGGGCGATGGTTGGCAGGGCGACGTTGGCGACGCCGCCATCGATGATGACCAGCGCGCTGCCGAGGCAGAGGGCGGCGATCGCGAGATAGCGGCGGGGCAGGGGAAGGCCATCAGTCATTATGCGATCCCATGCAACGAGGGGTGGCGCGGCGCAATCACCGGGCTGCGGGGGAACCGCTCGCCCGGTCGCTGGTTCCTTCCCGACCAACAGCGAACAGGAGGATGACGATGGGTAAGGGAATCTTGATGTGGCTGATCGGCATTCCGATTCCGATCATCATTCTGCTGCTGATTTTCTGGCATTGAGGACCAGTCGTATAGCCGCCGTTCGGATGATTTGAATCACGCCGTGTTTGCCCGTCCCGTCAAGCGGGAGCGGGTGAACACGGTAGCGGCATTGTGGTCAGTCAGACGGGCCACATTCGAAGCCGGGGAAGTCGAAGGCCGGCGTCACGACGCTACTGACCCGCGCCCAGCGGTCGTGCGCCTCGGGGTTTCGCTTTTACGAGCAAATTGCGCTGCCGACCTGCCTTGACGACAGACTGATGAGAGGGTGAGGGCGATTTTATCATCGCTAATTGACGGCGTTTGTATGTCGCCGCGGCCCGGCGACAATTAAGTGCAGTGTCGCCGGAACCCCGCTCTGCCGCCTGAGCAAGCAGGTCACGGTAGAGTGTATAGTTGCCATCTTCGAAGAAGGTCGGCGCGCGGCGATTGCCACGTTGCGTCACGTGATATGGGACGCCGGGGAGGGCGAGGCGCGGGAGGCGGGCCATGCCTCAACCCTGCCGTGTTTTGTGCTTTTAGTAAACTGGCACCGTAATTGCGCGGCCGCGCCGATCGCCTGTGCGCCGCGGACGATCAGCAGGAAAGGCAGGCTGTTGGCAAAGAAGCACAGCAGGGTCGCGATCAGGAAGATCGTCTGGCCGAGCTGGTAGGTGCGCTTGAGCCCGATCCGCTCGCCAAGACCGGAAAAGGGCAGCAGCAGCATGACCAGCATCAGCTGATAAACGGTGACGACGAGCACGATCGCCGACGCATCCACGCCGAGGTCGCGGGCGATGGTGGGCAGCGCGACATTGGCGACGCCGCCGTCGATAATGACCAGCGCACTGCCGAGACAGAGCGCCGCGATGGCGAGGTAGCGGCGGGGCAGGGGAAGGCCGTCGTTCATTGCGCCACCCCATGCCGCGTGCAGTCGCGCGGCGCAATCACCACGCTGCCGGGGAACCGCCGGCCCGGTCGCTGGTTCCTGCCCGACCAACAGCGAACAGGAGGATGCGATGGGCAAGGGAATTTTGATGTGGCTGATCGGCATTCCGATTCCGATCATCATCCTGTTGCTGATTTTCTGGCATTGAGGGACAGCGCTATAGCCGGCGCGCCGAAGAGTTGAATCATTCCGCTTCACCCGCTGCCACGTCGCCGGCGGGTGAAGTTCAGTACGGCGACCAGCCCGGCGCCGCGAGTTCGAAGCCGGCAAAATCGAATCCCGGCGTCACGACGCAACTGACCAACGCCCAGCCTTCGCGCGCCTCGGCGGCCTGCCAGGCGCCGTGAGGAACGCGCAATTGCGGTGCGCGACCTGACAGCGGGTCACCGCCCAGGCGACGTTCCTTTTATGCTTTTAGTAAACTGGCACCGTAGTCCCACGCGACGTCCCGTGATACGGGATGTCGGGGAGGATTTGGCGCGGGAGACGGGCCATGTCTCAAGCTGCCGTGTTTTGTGCCTTTAGTAAACTATCAAAGTAATCCTAAAGTCCAGCCTGCGCATTAGGTGATGTGGGTGAATCACTTGATTGGCTCTTTAATGTCGCTCGACCGATCTTGGTTCCTATGGTGTTCGTATTGACACCATTTCCGAACGCGCCATACGAATAGTACCACATATTATACGAATCTATTGTTAATAAGGCAAATAATTAGTCTTTGCTTAAGTTATTTCTCGATCTCTGTACTAAACGATCCAGCATCTAGATTATCAGATGCTTCGTTGGTGGATATGGAGGTGGAAACGCTTCCATTTAATCTTTTGTGTTTTTCTGCGTAATCACGCAACCACTTTAATTTATTTGATATTCCCGTCGTAATGTTATCATTGACTATCTGCACAGTAACACGTCTCAGATTGAATCTCTTGCCAAACGACGCGCTTAAGTTTTCAGGGTCTACTATACGAACGGTCTTTGGATCATTAATATCGGAAAAATGCACAAGCATAGGATATCCTGATTGCTGCATACCCGTCGCGCTAAGTGGAGTGAAATAGCGTGGCAGCGTGATCAAGGCGTCGTTTGCTAGCATGAGTTCGTAGCGCACATGATCGGCGTCAACATTCTTATTACGATAATCGAGTTCTTTAGGATAGGGATTGGCATTCAGCATCACCCAGCCTGCCCATTCCGATAGAGTTGCAAACAAGATCTGTCCGCCCGGAAGATCAACTGCCACAGCCTCGCCTCGCACATCCACAAATATGAGATTTGGTGAATCGAGGGCATTTGGTCCATTCCGGGTGGTCCGGACCTCAATTACGCTCGAACCTGTCCGCAGCCCGGCGGGCGTATCGACTTCGACCGTCAGCCGATATCTATACGTCGGGAACGAAGGGCCAAACAGTCCACAGCCTGCCAGCGCGGTGGCACCGATGAGCATCATGCCAATTACTCCCCGCCGCGTCATGATGCTCGCTCCTTCAAGCGCTGCCGGGAGGCTCGGAAATTGTCTCCGCCGCTTCTTGAGGGTGCGCCCGCATCTTCTCCAGCGGGTATTACGGTGCCAGTTTACCAAATGCACTTAATCCACTCCCCTAATCCGCCACTCCCCTAATCCGCCACTTTCGGCTTCGGCCCGCGCTTGCGCGGACGCAGCGTGCGGCCGGTCGCGACCTCGATCGTCTCCAGCTAGGCATCGCTGCCCAGCGGGCGGCCGGAGGTCTCGGCCATGCGCAAGCGCCGCCATGCGATCTCGTCGTCATGATCCTGACCCAGAAAGGCGGCGAAGTCACCATAGCGATCGAGCGCCGGCGCGACGGTCACCAGTTCATCATCCTTGCCGGCGATATGCGCAGCGGCACTCGACCAGCGCCACTGCTCGGCCCGCGCAACCAGCCCCGCCCGCACGGGATTGAGCGTGACGTAGCGCATCGCGTTCGCCAGATGCGCCTCGTCCATCGCGACCGCGCCGAAGCGCCCTTGCCAGAGATGCCCGGTCCAGCGGGCACGCGCGTTGATGAAGCCGGTATAGCGGCGGTGGGTATCGGCAAAGGCGCGACGCAGGCCATCCGCGTCAGACGGCACGGCGATGATATGCACGTGATTGGGCATCAGGCAGTAACACCATATCTCCACCCCGGCCCGCTCAGCCGCCTGGGCGAGCAGGTCACGGTAAAGCGCATAGTCGCCCTCTTCGAAGAAGGTTGGCGCGCGGCGATTGCCACGTTGCGTCACGTGATACGGAACGCCGGGGAGGACGAGGCGCGGGAGACGGGCCATGCGTCACTCTGTCGTGTTTTGTGCTTTTAGTAAACTGGCACCGTAATCCCAGATCGCCGGATCAGCCGAGCGCGCCATGATTATACCTCGTCATACGCAGTGAGACTGAGGCCGAGGAAGTCCGCCGCACGCCCAGCATCACCGAACGCCGACGAGCAATTTATCCCCTTCATAAGAAAGGGATCATACCATAGGTGCCGATTACCAATTTTAGGCCTGCTAAATACAAGCTTTCGTTCACCGACATCAGGATATCGCCAAATTCCCCGCTCGCCGATGTAGTTCGGTTGCCAAAACACATTGCTGTTTTCCTTATCGACACTGTCAATTCGGTTACATACATTGAGCCAATAATAACGCGCGACTACCTCGCCGCTTTTTGTCTTGTAGATATCGACGGGAAATAGCTGATGGACATTTGGTTCAAATTGTTCAACCAGGTCACGAAAGCGTTCACTCACAGCTAAAAAGCCCCTGAGAATTGCCTCCGGTATCTTTTTTCGACCCCCTGCCCAAAGTATTTTGCGGGGGACTAAATCAGGTTCTACTCGATAGCCCATGCCCATGCCGCCACGGCCTTTGCCGATGAATTCCCGCTCGATGACGTTGAGTTCGAGCGTATCTGGATCAGCAACCAGTTTCACATCATAGAATGGCTCTTTGCGTGGATCATCGAGAAACTTCGGATAGACCACGTCGGAATACGGGCTCAAAGCCGTCATAAAATAAACCATCACGCCGCCTCCCGATTTGATGCCATGTTAGCGTGCCAGTTTGCCAAATACACTTAAACCTGCGTAATCCTATGCGGCGCCGTCAAAGGCCGGTCCCCGGCGACCACCCCGGCAGCGCCAGTTCGAAGCCGGCGAAATCGAACCCCGGCGTGACGACACAACTGACCAGTGCCCAGCCATCGCGCGCCTCGGCCAGCTGCCCTTCGGCACGAGCCGTTGCGGCGCCTCGCCGAGGAGCGGGTCGCCGCCGAGGCGATGGGTAGCGTGGTCGATCATCAGCGCGAGCGGGTTGCCGGCATGCCAGAGCCACAACTCGTCGGCATCGACCCGGTGCCAGTGCGAACGCTCGCCCGCCTCGAGCAGGAACAGGATGGCGGTCGCGCGGTCGCGTCCGCCATCCGGGGCGGGGAGGCGCATGGTCTCTCGGTACCAGCCGCCTTCCGGATGCCGCTGGAGGTCGAGCTTCGCGATGAGCGGATGAGGGCGACCCAAGGTTTTGCTCCTGTCGATACCTCAGGCCGGGTAACCGGTGTCGCACACCTGCTCAAGGTCGATGAAATTCGTCGGTCTGTGCCGTTTTTACGTATGCACACTATTGTTGCACTGCACCATTTCGCCTATGTAGACGGGGTGACCGAGCAAAGCAGCATCAAGCCGGCGGCCCCCAATGCCGACGTCCCGACGATCTTTGAGGGGATCGTGCGGGCCTTCTGCATTTCCGCGACGTACAACCGCACCGCGATCGTGCTCGCTCCGCACATCCTCTACACAAAGCATGACGACCTGTTCGTCGATGGTGTGGTGGTCGAGCGCGACGGCCTGCCGCCGCGCGAGCCCAAGGTGGGGACGTTCAAGCTGGCGGGCCTTTCGGGCATTACGCTGACCGATCGACCGTTCTTCCGCGACCCGCTGTTCCAGCCGGGCGATGCCAAATATCGCGACGTGACGCTGATGGCGGTCGAACCGGCCTGATCTGGACAACGCCGGCAGCCAAGTTGCCGGAAAATCGTATTAACCTGGATCATGAGTGGCGAAACGGCGGGAACGTTGCGCGCCAAGCCCTGTTTCTACCCGACTAACCGGGAGAATCAGCATGGCCACGGATACCAGGCAGGACGCGATTGCGCTGCTCAAGGCAGACCACCGCACGGTCGAAGACCTGTTCGAGAAATTCGAAGGCGCCAAGGGCGACGGCGCGAAGCAGAAGATCGCGCAGCAGATTTGCCTCGAGCTGACGGTTCACGCGCAGATCGAGGAAGAGATCTTCTACCCGGCCTGCGAGGGCAAGATCGAAGAGGATCTGCTCAAGGAGGCCTATGTCGAGCATGACGGCGCCAAGGTGCTGATCGCCGAGATCGAGGCGGGCGGGCCGGACGACGATTATTACGACGCCAAGGTCAAGGTGCTGTCCGAGCAGATCGAGCACCATGTCGAGGAAGAGGAAAAGCGCATGGAGGGCATGTTTGCCCAGGCGCGCCATGCCGGGCTCGACATGGATGCGCTCGGCGAACAGCTGCGCGCGCGCAAGGAAGAGCTGGTCGCGAGCTACAAGGCCGGCGGCTTGCCCAAGCCCGAGACGACGACGTTCACCGAAGCGACCGTCTGACGGCTTCGGCGCGGCATGTATCGGAGCGAGCGACGGCGAAATCGCTCCGCTCGCTCCGAATGCCCGTCGTACAATAAAAAGCGCGACTTGGCGCACCCGCTGGAATCTTGGCGAGATCCGGTCAGCGCGCTGCCGAACCACCCAATGTGATCGGCCGTAGTCGGCTCAACACTAGCAGCAGAACCGCGCCGAGCATGACCGACCCGGCGCCCAGCCCGAAAAAGGCCGTCGCGGGGATGACGCCCCACCAGGCGCCCATCACGCCGGCGAGCAGGCTGCCGGCGAATTTGGCGATATACCAGCCGCCCATCGCCATCGCGGCGAACTGAACCGGCGATAGCGCGCCGACCAGCGCCAGACCAACGGGAATGACGAGCAACTCGCCCAGGGTCAGCAGCACGAAATAGGCGGTGACCCATCCGGCACCGACCGGTTGGCCAGTCCGCGCGTTGAGCGCTGCGGCGACGACCATCACGACCATCGACAGGCTCGCGACGACGCAGCCAAGACTCATCCGCGTCAACAGGTTGGCCGGTCCGTGGCGATCCGCCCGGCGCGCCCAATGGCGCATCAGGAACGGGGTCAGCACGATGATCAGCAATGGGTTGATCGACTGGAACCACGTCGCCGGGATCTGATAGCGCGCGCCGAACAGGTCGATGCCGCGGTCGGTCTGGTGCTCGACCCACAAGGCGATGACGTTGCCGCTCTGTTCGTAGCCGATGCGGAACATGATGACGACGGCGATAATCGCGATCAGCAGGCGCAGGTTGCTCCAGTCGCGCAGGGTCAGTGCGACGCGCGCGCCAGGCAGGGTCTGCGAACGGCTCGGCGGATCCTTGGGCAGCAAATGCCGGAAACGGAGATAGATGAGGATGCCGGCCAGCATCCCGATGCCCGCCGCGCCGAAACCCCAGTGCCAGCCATAAACCTCGCCGAGCGTCCCGCACACCAGGGGCGCGAGCAGCCCGCCAAGGTTGATCCCCATATAATAAGCGCTGAACGCCTGGGCCTGGCGCGGATCGTCATCGGCGTAAAGATCGCCGACCTGGACCGCGAGCGGCGGCATGAACAGGCCGTTGCCGAGCGCAACGAGCGCCAGCGCGGGAAACAGCAGCGCCTCGAACGCCATGGCGAAATGGCCGAACATCATCAGTAGCCCGCCGAGCACGACGCTGCGCGTCCGGCCGAGCCAGCGATCGGCGACGATCCCGCCGAAGAACGGGCTGAAGAAGGCCGCGGCGCCATAGGCACCATAGATCAGCGACGACCTGGCCTGGGAGAAGCCGAGATGCTGCGTCATGTAATAGACGAGCAGCGCCTGCAGGCCGAAATAGGAGAATTCGGCCCACATCTGGGTCATGAACAAGACGGTCAGCCGGGCGGGTGGCCGAACAGGGCCCGCGTCGGCGGTGTCGGCACCAGCGGCGCCGACACCGCGCTATCGGACACGGGCAGCGGTCCCCACGGTCAGAAGTTCAGGCTTGGCGTCAGCGTCCGCATGTCGAACATCATCCAGACGAGGAACAGCGCGGACACCGCGACCAGTACCGCGCGGGCGGTAGCGAGACGGCGCCGTTCCGGACCGGAGGCGATCACCCGGACGTTCCACACCGCCAGCGCGGTGCCGACAATCGCGGCGAGCGACAGCAATTGCAGCAGGCGCATCCAGATATCGAGCCGGCCGTCGAAATTGGCAACGTCGCTGCTTAGCGCGGCGATCATGCCCATCCAGCCGCCGGCGACGATCAGCATCAGCCAGGCGGTGATCGCGGTCGTGCGGTAGAGCAGCAGCGGGCGGCCGGCGATCGTCGGACGATAGCCGAAGCGGCGGCGTGCCAGCGCGACGATCGGCCAGGACAAGGCGGTGACGAGCATCACGGCCAGCGCGGCGAGCAGGAGCGGGATGATCCATCCCGCGTTCATGCCGGTCGAGGCGGGCACGAACAGGATGATCGGGGCGAAGCCGCGCGGCGCGAAGGCCGTGACCTTGCCGTCCTTCACCATCGCGCCGAGGCGATCCTCGCCGCCGACCTCCTGCCATTGCCATGGCGCGGTTTCGCGCCAGCGCTTGGGAACGCCGGCGGCATTGGTCAGCGCCGAGACGGTGATGGTGTTGTCGTCGTTCACCGTCACCGAGGCCTGGCCGATGAGATTGACGATGCGGAGCCAGTTGGTGACCGAGCCGCGGCTGCTGACATAGTGGCCGGCCAGCGCGCGGCCGTGCTCGGCGGCGGTGGCGAGGGTCGGCAGCGCCGCGTCGGCATGCGGGAAATACCGGTCGGTGAAGCTGTCGAACATGCGCTCGCGCAGGACATGCGCCGCGCCTTCCTTGCCCCCGCTGTTGAACGACAGGTACAGCCCGACGCCCTTGTCGCGATAGAGATGCAGGTCGGAGTGGAACCAGTCGGTGTCGCCGCCATGGCCGATGATGTTCAGCCCGTTGCGATCCTCATGATAGAAACCGAGCGCCATGCCGGGCATGCCGGGGATCGGCGTGTTGGCGGTGGTGTACATCAGCTGCGCGGTCCTGGCGTCGAGCAGCGGATTGCTGGCGGACAGATGCGCGATCATGAACTTCGCCATGTCGGTGCCGGTCGCCGACAGCGCACCGGCCGGGGACATCGGAATGATCTCAAAGGGTTGGGGATCGCCCGACGCCACGGCATAACCCTTGGATAGTTTCGCGCCGAGTGCCGCCGGCAAGGGCTGAGCGAAGGTCGATTGAGTCATGCCGAGCGGCGCGAAGATGTGGTGCTGGACATAGGCCTCGAACGGCTCGCCCGAGACGCGCTGGACGATATAGCCGGCGAGCGACGCGCCATAGTTGGAATAGGACGCCGTGCTGCCCGGCGCATAGATGCGGGTCGGCACCGAGCGCTTGAGCGCGGCATCGAGCGGCCGGTTGTCGGACACCTTGGTGGCGATGAGATATTTGGCGGTCTCCTCGAACCCGCCGGTATGCGTCATCAGGTTGCGCAGCGTGATCGGCTTGCCGAAGGCGGGCGGAATGCGGAAATCGATATAGTCGTTCACGTCGCGGTCGAGGTCGAGCTTGCCGGCCTGGACCTGCTGCATCACCGCCGTCCAGGTGAACAGTTTCGAGATCGAGCCCGGGCGGAACAGCGTGTTGGCGGGGTCGATCGGCGCGCGCGTCTTCATGTCGGCATAGCCGTAACCGCGCTCGGTCAGCACCTTGCCGTCCTTGACGACGACGACGACCGCGCCAGCGATGTCGCCGGTGTCGAGACCGTACGGCACGAGACCGTCGAGCCAGCTGTCGACATCGGCCTTGGTCAGCGCCGGTGCGCCGGCGGCCGGGGTGGTGGCGACCGGCTGTCCCGTGCCGGTGTGGGGCACCGACGGCGCGGTCGGAAGCAGCGTCTGCGGCGCCTGCGCCGCGATCGGTACGGCAACGAGCAGCAGCGAGGGCAAAGCGAGCCGGAGCAGCCGCGTGGCGGTGTCGATCAATCGCGTGCGCATCAGAATTCAAATCCTGCTGTGAGGCCGATGGTGCGCGGACGGATCATCCCGACGTCGACCAGACCGGCGTAACGACTGCCATAGGGACCGGCGTAGGTCTGCCCGCCGGAATTGGCGAGGTTCCTGGCATAGATGCTCAGCGTGAAGGGCTTCATCTCGATACCCGCGCGCAGATCGACGGTCGCATAACCGTCAAGGATGAGCCGGCGACCGAAAGTCGCCTGATAGGCGGCATCGAAATCTGCCGGCCTGTCGCTGACCGCCATGATCGACCCGCCGACGAATGCCTTGACCCGGTCGGTGAGCGCCCAGTCATAGTCGGCCGAGACGTTGGCGGTCCAGCGCGGCGCATAGGGCAGTTGGTCGCCGTCCGATCCGCCGACCAGGATGTTGCCGGTGAGCGCAGTGTGGTTGTAGGCGAGCGAGCCGACAACGATGAAACCACGGGTCGGGCGCAATGTCGCGGTTACTTCGCCGCCATAGCTTTTCGCGCCCTCGCCATTGCCGTCGGCGGTGACCGGGCCGATCGAGGTCTGGAAGCTCGTGGTGATCTGCGTATTCTTCCAGTCAAGATAATAGACCGAGGCATCGATGCCGAAGGTCCGGTCGGGGGTTTCGGCGCGTATCCCGGCCTCGTAGCTGATCAGCGTGTCGGCACGGAACTGCGCGGGATAGTCGGCCGGGGCACCGGGCGGGACGACATTGGGGCCGCCGGGCCGATAGCCCTTGGCGACGCGGGCATAGAGCGCGACGCGCTTGTTGATCTCGTAGCGCGGCGACACCGACCAGGTCCACACGCCTTCCGACGAGTTGCCGAGCAGCGTGCCGTCGGCGCCCTGCACGACGACGAAACCGCCGCCAAGGCTCTGCGTCGTGCGCTGCTCGTTGTGGCTGTAGCGGACGCCACCGGTGATATCGAAGGCGTGGCTGACATGCCATGTCGCGCTGCCGAAGCCGGCATATTCCTTGTAGGTCGAATCCAGCTGGGCGGTCAGGAAATGGGTGAAGGGGAGGGGCGCGGCGGGCGTGCCGGGGCCGAGCAGATCCTGCGGGATGACGCCCGCCTCGGGCAGGAACGCGCCGGTCAGGGGGTTGAACGGCCGGTAGAGCTGGTAGATCTGGCCGGGCTCGCGGGTATAATAGGCGCCGATCAGCCACTCAAAGCTGCTCGATTTGGCCGAGGTGAGCCGTACTTCCTGCGCGAACTTCTTCTGGCTGATGTTGGAGGGCTCGTCGACGCCATAAGGTGTCGATGCGCCGTAAAAGGGGCCGATGTCGCCCAACAGCTGCGTCGCCTCGATATCCTCATGCTGAATCAGCGTGGCATAGCTGGTGACCGAGGTTAGGGTGGCGGGACCGAAATCATATTCCAGCGTGCCCGAATAGAGCCGGTAATCGACGCGGTTGCTTTCCGGAAAGGTCTGATAACGCAGCAATCCCGTACCGCGCGCCCCGGTGAACGGGTCAGCGGTGATCGGGGTCAGCGTGGCCGCGTCGACATCGACGGTATCGCGGCCATGGGCGCGGATATTCTGCGCGATCGCGGTAAGCCGGACCGAAAGCCGGTCGCTCGGCTTGAACAGCAACGAGGCGCGACCGCCATAGTTGGCCGAATGATTGATGTTGTGGCCGAGCACGCCGAGGCTGTCGATATAGCCCGGCGTCTCGCGGTAGAAGCCGCTGACGCGGATCGCGAGCGTGTCGCCGAGCGGCACGTTGACCACGCCATTGCCCGACCAGCCGGTGCCGCCGCCGTCGACGGTTTCGACGCCGCCCTGCGCGCGAATCGATAGTTTGTCGAACTTCGGTGCCGTCGTGACATATTTGAGCAGGCCGCCGAGCGAGTTGGCGCCGTACAGCGTACCCTGCGGCCCGCGCAGTACCTCGATCCGCTCGATGTCGAAGGGGTCGATGTCGCCGGCGAGATGGGCGGCGTTGGTCTGGCCGGTGCTCGAGCCGAACGGCGTGTCGTCGATATAGATGGCGACGGTCGGGCTCGATCCGCCGGTGTTGATGCCGCGCAGGATGACGCGCGCCTCGCCGGCATTCTGTTGTTGCAGGCTGAGGCCGGGAACGAGCGCGGCGTAATCGACCAGGCTGGTGGCATGGCGCTGCTCGAGTACCGCGGCCGAGACGATCGAGATCGATTGCGGCACGTCGATCAGCGTCTGCGCGCGCTTCTGCGCGGTAACGATGATGTCGCCGCCAGGCAGGTCGTCGGCGGCTTGCGCCGTTGCAGTGGCGGGGCGCGCCGCCGCCACTCGATCCTGTGCCTGGGCCGCCGGGATCCATGCCAACATAGCCGTGGTCAGCAGCCACGCCGCTCTTGGTCGAAATGCGATCGCCATTGCTCTCATTCCTCGAAATGCCATGTCATCATGACGCGTGTTTCAATTTTGGCAACTATTTTCTTGAAAGTGTACGACGGTTCCCTTGCGTCGATCAGTGCGCTAGCGTCATGACCAGAAGGACCATGGTGAAGAAGAACAACCCGCCGCACCCCGGCATTGCGCTGCGCGCCGCGCGGATCGAACAGGGGCTGACGCTCCGCGCGCTCGCCGCCCGGCTCGACATGCCCTTTTCGACGCTGTCGAAGCTCGAGAACGGCAAGATGGCGATGACCTACGATAAACTCGTCAGGCTCGCGCAGGGGCTCGGCGTCGATCTCGGCAGCCTCGTCGCCGGCGGGGCGACGGCCGAGAAGCCGCCCGCCGCGCTCGGGCGCCGGAGCGTCGTGCGCGCCGGGACATGGGCCGAGGCGAGCTCGGAGCGCTTTACGCATCTTTATCCCGCGGTCGACCTGCTCGACAAGATGATGGTGCCGATCCTGATCGAGGTGAACGACCGCAGCGTCGACGAGGTCGGTGGGCTCGTGCGGCATTCGGGCGAGGAATATCTCTATGTCCTGTCCGGCGCGATGGAGCTGCATTCGGACCTCTATGCGCCGCTGTCACTGGCGCAGGGCGACTCGGTCTATTTCGACAGCGGCATGGCGCATTGTTACGTTCGGACCAGCGAGTCGCCCTGCCGGGTACTGTCAGTCTGCGCCGGGCCGGGGATGCGACGCGTGGCGCAATCCGCCGGGCAGAGCTGGAACCTGGTCGCGGCCCACGACGTCGCGGACGATCCCGGTTCAACAGACGCGAACAATGTTTCACATATTGAAACGTGAGTCGTTTCATGTGATGTGACGGTGATGAAGACCGCCACAACGCTCGCTCCGTTCACGCTCAGCCATCGCCGCGAGGCCATGCTGATGCGCGAACCGTTCCGGATTTCGGGCTATGTGTTCGAGTCGATGCCGGCGGTGATCGCCACCGTGTCCGATGGCGCATTCGCCGGCCGGGGCGAGGCGGCGGGGGTCTATTATCTCCATGACGATCCCGACCATATCCAGGGCGAGATCGAGCGCAGCCGCGCCGCGATCGAGGCAGGTATCGACCGTCAGGCGCTGCGTGCGCTGCTGCCGCCGGGCGGCGCGCGCAATGCGCTCGACTGCGCGCTGTGGGAGCTCGAATCGCTGCGTGCCGGGGTGCCGGTATGGCAGCTTGCCGGGGTCGCGGCGCCAAAGCCGCTGACCACGACCTTCACGCTGCCCGCCGACGATCCCGCTGAGATCCTGCGCCGGCTCGACGCGCTGCCGACCGTCAAGGCGATCAAGCTCAAGCTCGACGGCGAACTTGCCGCCGATCGCGAGCGGGTTCGCGTGGTCCGCGCGGCGCGGCCCGATGTCTGGCTGGAGGTCGATGCCAATCAGGGTTATGGCGGCGACGATCTCGACGGGCTTGTCGCGATGCTGGTCGACCAGCAAGTGTCGCTGCTCGAACAGCCGATCCGTCGCGGTGAAGAAGCACTGCTCGACGGCTGGCGCTCGCCGATCCCGGTTGCGGCCGACGAAAGCGTGCTCGATCTCGCCGAACTCGACGCGCAACGGCATCGGTTCCAGGTGATCAACATCAAACTCGACAAATGCGGTGGGTTGACTGAGGGGCTGATGATGGCCGCGCGCGCCCGCGAACTCGGCCTCAAGGTGATGGTCGGCAACATGGCGGGTGCGACGTTGTCCACCGCGCCGGCCTTCGTGCTCGGGCAGCTATGCGACATTGTCGATCTGGACGGCCCGTGGTTCCTGCTCGACGATCCGCTCGCCGCAGGCCTCTATGCCGATGGCGAAGTGATGGTGCCGCCGCGGTTGTGGGGCGCGGGCTGATCGAGCGGGCTGCTAGCGCGCAGCGCGCCGCGTCAGCGCCTCGCTGATCGCGGCGACCGCGCCAAGCGCGGCGCCGGCGACAGCCGCCCCGAGGATCATGTCGATGAGATAATGCGTCCCCTCGACCGGGGTGGCGAGCAGCATCGCCACGTTGATCGCGAGGATCGGCCAGCGCAGCGTGCGGTGCGGCCAGGCGGCGGCGATGAACAGCACCGCGCTGGCGGTATGGAAACTCGGCGCCGAGACGAGGCCGCGGATCGCGCCGAGATCGATGACATGGACGATGTGCAGCCGCAGCTCGGGGATCAGCTGATCCATCCACAGCGCGCTTTCGGGCATGTAGGGGAAGGGGCCGTGCCACAAAGCGGCGAACGGACCGACCGCGGGCATGAAGCGGAACAGCAGCAGCGCGAGCACGGCGGCGATCCAGAAGGCGGCGAGGAAACGCCGCGCGGCGGCGCGCTGGTTCGACCAGGCAAACCAGCCGAGCAGGATGGCGGGGCTGGCATAGATGCTCTGGTAGAAGGCGGTGCCGATGATCTGCAGCCAGCGGTGCGCGGCGACGACGTCGTACCATGCCAGCCAGTCGAAGCGCAGCAACTGGTCGGCGCGCACCAGCCCTTCATCGACATAGCCGCTGGTCATTGCCGAGACGGGATAGCTGGCCAGCGCGCCGGTCAGCGCGATGAGCGTGAACAGGCCATAATATTCGGCGATGTCGCGCGCGACGCGCTGCGCATGGCTGGCCGGGTTGCGCAACGTGTAGTGGACCCCGGCGAAGGCCGCGAAGGCGGCGGAGAAAATCAGCGTGGCGGGCGCGAGCGGCGCGATCGACAGCCGTTCATATTCCATCATCATCGTCAGCGCGACGAGCCCGAGCGTCGCCGCCAGCACCAGCCAGCGTGCCGGAATGACCGAGCGGTCGATCTCGGGAGCGATCGAAGCATGTAAGGCGGCGTCGAAACGTGACGCGATGGCAATCGGCGGCAATTGGTAATCCCACGACCCTGGCGGTCGTAGTCACGCTACCCCGCATTGTGTGAATGCGCTGTGACACAATTGTGACGAGATGGCCATGCGGCCCGCGTCATTCTTGCGGCGGTGTGCGCTATTTGCATCACCGCCTTGCGCTACCGCCGATTGGCGCCGATGTGCGCAGCGATGGCCGATAAAGCACCTGTCGCGCACCCCAGGCTGACGCTGCGGCAACGGCTTTCCCGCAGCGCCTTGGCGCGGCTCGGCCCTGGCCTGATCACCGGTGTGGCCGACGACGACCCGAGCGGCATCGCGACCTATTCGCAGGCCGGCGCGCAATTCGGCCTCAACATGCTGTGGACGATGCCCGTCGCCTATCCGCTGATGGCGGCGGTGCAGTCGATGTGCGCGCGGCTCGGCCGGGTCACCGGCCGGGGGCTGTCGGCCAATATCAAGACGCAGTTCCCGCCCGGCGTGCTGCGCGCGCTGGTGGTCCTGTTGCTGGTCGCCAACACGCTCAACATCGCCGCCGACGTCGCGGCGATGGGCGAGGCGGCCGAACTGGTAACGAACATCGATCGGCACGTCGCGACCTTCCTTTTCGTCGCGGTCACCCTGCTGTTGCAAGTGCTGGTGCCGTATCACCGCTATGTCGGCTTCCTCAAATGGCTGACGGTGTCGTTGCTCGCCTATGCGCTGGTGCTGCTGACCATCCACGTGCCGTGGGGCGAGGTGCTGCGACGCACCGTCGCGCCGCATTTCGCGCTCGGTGCTGATTCGGCGACGATGATCGTTGCGGTGTTCGGTACGACGATCAGCCCGTACCTGTTCTTCTGGCAGGCGTCGGAAGAGGTCGAGGACCTGCGCGGCGCGCCGGGGTTGATGGCCAACCCCAAGGCGTCGAAGCCGGAGCTGTCGCGCATCGCCTGGGATACGTGGATCGGCATGTTCTATTCCAACGTCACCTCCTTCTTCATCATCCTCGCGACAGGGCTGACGCTGGGCGTGGCGGGGGTGACGCAGATCGACACGGCGGGGCAGGCGGCAAGCGCGCTCAAGCCGCTGGCGGGGAATTTCGCGGCCATCTTGTTCACGGTCGGCATTCTCGGTGTCGGACTGATCGGCGTTCCGGTGCTGGCGGGGTCGGGCGCCTATGCGCTGGCCGAGGCGATGGGGTGGAACGAGGGGCTGGAGCGCAAGGCGAACGACGCGCGCGGCTTTTACGCGGTGATCACGGTCAGCGTGCTCGCCGCGCTGCTGATCCAGTATTCGCCGATCAGCCCGATGCGCGCGCTGTTCTGGAGCGCGGTCATCAATGGCGTGGTTGCGGTGCCGCTGCTGGTGGTGGTGGTCCTGCTGGTATCGAACCGCAAGGTGATGGGCGACTTCATCGTGCGTGGGCCGATCCGCTGGCTCGGCTGGCTGACGGTGGCGGTGATGGCCGCCGCGGCGGGGGCGATGGTGGTGCCGCTGCTCTAGCGGGGCGCCGCCGTCAGGCCGTCCGTCAGACCTTGGCGGAGTAGAGCATCCGCCCCGGCCCGAGCCGCTCGAACACCTGCGCCAGATCGGCGTCGCCGACGGCGAAACAGCCTTCGCTGCGGCCGAGCTGGCCGTGCGTCTGCAGCATATCGGGATTGGCGTACCAGGCCGAATGAATGACGATGGCGCGCGACAGAGCATTGTCGTTGGTCGGGCCAAGCCCGATCAGGCGCTGCGACTGGCCATGCTTGCCGACATAATATTCCGACGCGAGAAACGCGCCTTCCGACGAGGCATAGGAGCCGGGATCGTTCGAGAAGCGTTGCAGCCAGCCGCTATGCTCGGGATCGGAGCCGCTGCCATGCGCGACGAGCAGCGCGGTGGTCGCCCCGCTCGGCAGGTCGATGAGATGGAGGCGCGGCTGCGACGAGGGGGCATTGAAATCGGCGACCGCGATGCGATCATGAAAAGGAATGGCGCTGCCGAGGCGATTGAGTGCCGCCAGTGCCTGGCGGAGCAAAGCGGGTTTCAGCCCGCGCGGATAAGCTGGCTCGGGGGCAAACTGGGCTTGCGCTGCGGTCGGAAGCACCGCTGCAGAAATCGCGGTTGCGGCCACGCCGGCACCGATCTTGAAGAATTTGCGGCGCGATGCGCCGGCGTCGAAACGCTCCGTTACCCCATCTCGCATCGCGTCGTGCTGCATTTGCCCCGTGCTCCAGCGTCGCGGTCGGGCATATTATTTCGAGCCGAACCGTACCCTTATCATATAGTGTCGATGGTAAGAATCAGGTTAGCGATACGCACTCGGTTCGCCGTGTTCGGCGCCCCGTCGACCGCATAAGCGCGGAACCTTATTCGCTTTGCATCAATCCGGCGAGCGGCACCGGCCCGTCGGCGTTCAACGCGTCGGGGGTGAGAATCACCGTCGTGCCCGGCGTGAGCACCGGCGCGACGAGCGCCTTGAACGGCTCGGCGACGTGCAGCGTCTCCGGGCTTGGCTTGGTGGTCAGGTCGTCATCCTGACCGGGCAGTGCGAGCCGCGTCCAGTGCTGACCGGCGGCGTCGGCCGACTGCAGCACGAACAGCCATGGCCGGGTGAGCGGGGCGTCGAAAAGTGCCGCGGCCGAGCCGATCAGCTTGCCGTTGCGCAGCACCAGCACGCGCTGGTCGGTCGAACTGACGATGATCGACACCGGGCCGGTCGGTGCGATTTCGGGGTGCCAGAGATAGGGCGTCGGTGGTGCCGAGACCGTGCCGGCGTCACCCAGTGGCGCGAGCACCGGGGCGACGATCGGCAACAGGTCGCTGCGCACGACCATCACCGTCATGCCGAGACGCGTCTCGCCGTAGAGCAATTTGGCGAAGGCCTTGGGCAGGCGGATACAGCCATGCGACGCGGGATAGCCCGGCAACTGGCCGCCATGCAGCGCGACGCCGCCCCAGGTCAGGCGCTGCATATAGGGCATCGGCGCGCTGTCGTAGATGCTCGAGAAATGCGTCACCTCCTTTTGCAGGATGGTGAACACCCCGGTCGGGGTGAGATGGCCGGGCCGTCCGGTCGAGACCGTGGTGACCGCGATCGGCAGGCTGTTGCGGTAGAGTACCGCGCGCTGTGTCGCGATATTGACGATCAGCAGGGTCGGCCCGGCGGGCGCGACCTGTGGCGCCCAGATGAACTCGCCGGGCTTGAGCCGCTTGACCGCGTCGAGCACGGTGCCGCTGTTGAGCGGCCCGACCTCGGGCGCCGGCTGGGGTGTGGCCGATGGCGCGGGGATTTGTTGCACCGTGGCGGGTGGCACGGTGAGCGTCTGCGCGGCGGCGGGGCCGGAGCAGGCCAGCAGGGCGGCGGCGACCAGGGCGGTGGGTCGGGGTGCGGTAGCGTGACGCGGCCGGGGCAACAGGCGATGCTTCAATCGAAACGTCCTTCGCGGGGCGGGCACGGCCCCTGCAACAGCAGCGTGAGCGCGGCGTCGGTGCGGTCTATACGCTGTCTTGCGTTATCGGCTGCACCGTTTCGCGCCGTGCTGACCAGATCGACGCCTTCGACATAGCCCCGGGCCCGTGCCGCCTCGGGCACGATGTCGTGCAGCGCGCGGCCGGCCGGGTCGCGCGCGATATCGCCATAATCGACATAGAGCCGGTGCGCGCCGGCGCGCGGCAGGGCCTGACGCAGATAGCGCAGCGTCGCCTGTTCGCCCGCCGCGCTGTTCCCGTCGGACGCGGGCGCGACCAGCGGCGTGCGCGCCGACAGGCAACCGGCGCTGCCGAAAACCTGCGGATATTGCGTCAGCGCATAGAGCGAGACGAGCCCGGCCAGCCCAGTGCCGAGGATCGCGGTGTCGGCGGGGCTGGGCAGGGTGCGGAAGTGCCGGTCGATCAGCGGCTTCAGCTCGCTGGTGACTAAGTGGAGGTAGGCGTCGGACAGCGGCGCGCCGCCGATCCCTCGTTCCAGCGTGGCGCGGGTATCGCCGGGCATCAGCGTGACGGGCGCGGCGGGGAGCAGTTCACGCGCGCGCATCGGCGAGGCACCGATCGCGACGATGATCGGCATGCGGATCGCGCCGGCGAAGGCGAGGCCATCGACATGCTCGTCGATCCCCGGCGCGGCGACCGCGCCGGACGGCGCATCGGCGAACAGCGTCTCGCCATCATGCATGTAGAGCACGGGATAGCGGCGCTGATTGTGGTCATAGCCGTCGGGCAGCCAGACGAACACCGGGCGCGGCGCGAGCAGCGCCGAGCGTACCGGCAAGGTGACCAGCCGCCCGAGCGCGGGCAACGGCAGCGCGGCGCGGGCGAGCGACAGCGGCGCGAGCGCCGCGACGCCGGCCGTCGCCAGAAACGTGCGACGCGTCGGCATCAGGCAAACAGCGCCGGCTCGTCGCGTTCGAGCTCGGGCGGCACGGTTTCGGCATGGTGATGTGGCACCGGCGGTAACGGCCACCACAGGCCGATCGCGGCGTTCCACCAGGCGGTGCCGAGCGCGAGACCATATTGCCACGGTTCGAGCGCGGCCTCGCCGAGCGCCTCCATGGCAGCGAGCGGATCGGATGCCAGTGCGGGCGACGGGGTGATCGGGTCGCTACGGTCTTGCTGGTCGGCGGTCACGGCGGCTCTCCCTGTGCGCGCGGACGGGGCAACCGCGCGGCCTCATCGTCGCGCTCCAGGCGGAGAGTCGGTATCCGCAATTGTGCGTACGGGCGCGCGCGCCGCGGCGGCGGTCTTCCCCAAAGGGCATGGGAACCGAAGCGACGCCCGAACGGTACGTACCGCAGGAAATTGCGGAGACAGATCAATGACAAAGACCCTGGCCGACCTCGCCGAAACGATGCGCGACATCGATTTCACGCTGCTGACGACGGTGGCCGCCGACGGCGGACTGGCGGCGCGGCCGATGAGCAACAATCGCGACGTCGATTTCGACGGCGACAGCTTCTTCTTCGCGCTGGGCGACACGCAGGTCGTCGCCGACATCGCGCGCCATCCCAAGGTCGGGATGACGCTGCACGGCAATAGCGGCCTGCTTGGCAAGCCGCCGGTGTTCATCGCGGTTGCCGGCACCGCCGAACTGATCCGCGACAAGGCGGCGTTCGAGCAGCATTGGAACAAGGACCTCGACCGCTGGTTCGAACAGGGCACCGACACCCCGGGCCTGACGCTGATCAAGGTCCATGCCGAGCATGTGCATTATTGTGATGGTGACGAGCAGGGGGAGGTCGTGGCCTAGCGGCTCACCGGATGCCGCCATCGGCGACGTCGCCTGTTAGAGCGGGGCGAGCGGGACACCGACCGAAAGTGCAGCGGCAGCGATGACGCGGTCAAAGGTCGCAACCGCGCATCCCGCGTCGCTGGCGATGGCGAGGTGAAGCGCATCGCCTGCCCCAAGGCCGCTTTCATGGCGATCGGCAAAAGTCGCGGCGGTCTCGAAATGCCCCGACGTGATCGGCAATGACACGAAATTTTCTGCGCTCGACCTGTGCCAGCCCGCCAGGATCGTCGCCCGCAACGCGGGCGTGAGGATCCCCGAGCGCACCTTGATCGAGAGCGCGCTCGACACTTCGGTGATGACCCAGGCGCTGATGTAGAGCGGCGTTTGATCGTGCCGAGCAAGCCACGTCTCGGCGCGCTCGCTATGCGCCTCCCGCGTCAGCAGGGCGATGACGACGGAGGTGTCGAGATAGGTCATCAATAGCGACTGTCACGCATCTCCCGCACCAGATCGGCGCCGGATTCCTCCTGATAGGGTTGCGTTTCGCGCAGCGCCCTGAGGCTCGCGATATCGATCGGTTTCGTGGCCTTTTCAGGTGGCACCAGCCGCGCCGCCAGCTTGCCGCGCCGCACGATATCGATCGTCTCGCCCGCCTCGGCGCGATCGACCAGTTCGCTCAGATGCGCCTTGGCGTCGCCGAGGTTGATGCGGTCCATGAGCGCCTCCTGACTAGTTTCGTGACTATATCGGAAAGAGGCGGTTGCGCTAATGCAGCGACGGGATTCAGGGTTTGTCGTACCTGTCATCGAAACAAGGACCTCGAGCGCTGGTTCGAACAGGGCGCCGACACGCCGTGCCTGGCGAAGAGCAGGGTAAGGTTATGGGTAGCTGAGCATATCTACGGCAGCCCGCGTTCCCTCATTGTTCCCGACGCAGAGGCTTGTTATCGTGTTCGGCCCGCGCGCGAATCGGGCGGGAGACAAGTGATGCGGGGCCCTGCGTTCGTGTTGATGGCGTTGGCGATCATCGCGGGGTGCGGGCGAAGCGAGGAACCGAGCCAGACGGCAAATCGCACCTATGCCGCGGCGCCGACCCCGATGACATCGGCCGTTGCGCAGCGCACGGCACCCGGGGACGAGCCCGCTCCGGCGCCGGTGGTCTTCACGCCGAGCGTGGCGCGGCATCACCCTTATTCGTTCGCTTCGATGATCGCGGATACGCGCTTCATCGGGATCGATACGTTGCCCAAGGTCGACTGCCAGGCAATCGCCCTGAGCGACTGCGGCAACGACAATGCGGCAATGGTGATCGAAAAGCCGATCACGCCGGGCGGGCGCGTGGCGCAGGCGCTCGGCTGGATCGTCGTCGGGGAAGCGCGCATCGGTGCGCTTACGGCGGTGGGGATTTCGCGCGGTTATGTGCATCTGCCGGGTACGCTCGACAAGCAGATCGATGGCAATGTCGCGATCTTCGCGGGCGACAGGCCGATCGCCATCCTGCATCGCAAGGACGATGACGGCTATGGCATCGGCCGCCTGGAAAGGCTCGAAAGCGGTGCGGTTCGCGTGGCACCGCCCCGGCCATTGAAGCCTCGTGGCGATCTCGTGCTGCGCGGCAAGCGGCTGCTCTATCGCCCTATGGCGGCGGTCGACAGCTATTGCGGCGGGCGGGTGCATATCCCCAATATCTACGGCAAGCCGATCCTGCGCGCGCGCGCGACGCTGTTTGCCGCTGGATGGAAGCCGGACAAGGTCGAACACTGGGGTCTCGACGTGACGCTCGAGCGGTTTGCCCGGGCGCACATCCCGGAAGGTGAAGGTTGCGCGGAAGATTCAGCGGGACAGTGCACCTTTCGATACGCATCGCCGGCCGGGCGGCTCGAGGTCGAGACCGGGTTCGATCCGATTACCGTGGACACCGAGCCCAAGAGCGACTGGCTGCTCAGCTATCAAACCATTTGGTACAAGGTGGCATGTCCCGTGCGGCATGGCCGACGGCCGGGACGGCGATGACGAGGCTGTTTGTCGACGGCCGGCGCTGGGGCCGGCTCGTTCTGGCGTTGGTCGTCGCGATGCTGACTGCCTGCCGCCCCGGCGCCGAGGGAAATGAGACCGCGAGAGATCGCAGGGTCGCGCCTGCGCTAGCACCGGTTGCGCGCGGAACGCCCACGCCACGAGGATTGGAGTTCGATCCGGCACATGACGGCAAGGGTCGCTATCCGATGCACTCGACGGTGCCCGAGATACATTTTACCGCCATCGCCCAATTGCCGAAGGCCGTTTCGGTGCCTGCGCCAACGCCCTCCCTTGATGATTCCAGCTGGTGCGCGCGACAGGACGTTGTTCCGCGCACGGCCGGTGGGATGCTGGCGCGATCGCTGGGGTGGCACATCATATCGGAAGCGCCGCTCAAGCATTTGACGGTGGTGGCGATTGCCCAAGGCTATGGCGCCTGGCGTTCATGCCTGCAGGACAATGGCGTGCTCGCCTTGTTTGATGGGGCGCACGTTATCGGCGTGGTGCAACGCGAAGATCGTCTGCATGCCGGCTTCGGAAATCTCAAAAAGCTGGAGAGCGGGGCGTTGCTGGTACACGTCTGGCAAGTCGGGTCGCCATTGGGCGAATTGAGTCTCGCAGGGCGCACATTGCGCTTCTCCGCAATCGCGAAGGTCGCCACTTATTGTGGCGGGCGCGCGAAGGTACCGAACATCTACCGGATGAACATCCTGCAGGCGCGCCGCGCGCTTTTTCGCTATGGCTGGCGCCCGTATCGCGACGCGCCGATCGACCGGCAGTCGACCGAGTATGGCACTTATTATCGGCACGGTGTGACCGAGATCGAGGCCTGCTACAGATACTGCCAGTTTCGCTATGTATCGCGCTCCGGCATGCTTTCCTTTGGCCTGGTGTGGGATGAAACCGATGAAAATCCCGACTTCGACAACACGTCACCCGCGGACCCGGATGGCGCGCTGACGGGAGATGTCGTGATCGGTTACGAGGTCGCTTGCCGCAGCAAGCGACGTTCGTGAGGCGCGTGTCGAGATGTGCCCGACCTTGTCCGCCGAAAGGGAAACGGGCGCGGTGTGCTTCGGCCGATGATGCGACACCCGGAAAATCGATGGCGAAGCGTCACCCCAAACTGACAAAGCTATCCATCACCCGCTTCCGCCCCGCCGCCTCGAAATCGATTTCAAGCTTGTTGCCCTCGATCTCGGCGATCTCGCCGTAACCGAATTTCTGGTGGAACACGCGCATACCGACCGAGAGGTCGTCGCGGCCCTTGTTGCCAATGCTGACCGCCGAGGCGCGGCTTTCCACCACGCGGGCCGGTTCGCGCGTGAAGGTGCGGGCCTGCCATTCGCCGCCCATCTTCACGCCGGTGTTGCCCGCCGCGCGTTGCCAGCCCGGGCCGCGGCCGGTGCCGCGCGCGACGTCGGCAAAGGGGTCGCTGCGGTCGGACCAGTTGGCGCGCCACAGGCTCTCGCCGCCGGCCATGCTGCTCTCGCTGGTGATGTGCGCCGCCGGCAGCTCACCCACGAAGCGGCTCGGGATGCTCGACGACCATTGGCCGTAGATGCGGCGATTGGCGGCGTGGAGGATCACCGCCAGCCGACGCGCGCGCGTGATCGCAACGTAGGCGAGGCGGCGTTCCTCCTCCAGCGAGGCGAGCCCGCCCTCGTCGAGCGAGCGCTGCGACGGGAACAGCCCTTCCTCCCAGCCGGCGAGGAACACGGTGTCGAACTCCAGCCCCTTGGCGGCGTGGATCGTCATGATCGTCACCTTGGCCTCGTCGGCCTGCGCCTCATTGTCCATCACCAGGCTGACATGTTCGAGGAACGCGCCGAGATTCTCATATTCCTCCATCGCGCGGACGAGTTCGCTGAGATTCTCCAGCCGACCGGCGGCCTCGGCCGATTTTTCGGCCTGCCACATCGCGGTATAGCCGCTCTCGTCGAGCAACTGCCGCGCCAGTTCGGGGTGGGGCATGCTGCCCGCCATGCCGCGCCAGCGCGCGATGTCGCCGACGAGGTTGCCGAGCCCGCGACGCGCCTGCGGGGTCAGTTCGTCGGTGTCGAGGATGCGCGCGGCGGCGGTGGCCAGCGGCACGCCTTCGGCACGGGCGAGCATGTGGATCTTCTGCACCGCCTTGTCGCCGAGCCCGCGCTTGGGGACGTTGACGATGCGTTCGAAGGCGAGGTCGTCGGCCGGCTGGTTGACGATGCGCAGATAGGCCATCGCGTCGCGGATCTCGGCGCGCTCGTAGAAGCGCGCGCCGCCGACGATGCGATAGGGCAGGCCGATCGAGATGAAGCGGTCTTCCAGCTCGCGCGTCTGGTGCTGCGCGCGGACGAGGATGGCGATCTCGTCGAGGCTTTTACCGCTCCGCTGGACGCTCTCGATTTCCTCGCCGATGCGGCGCGCTTCCTCGGGGCCGTCCCACACGCCGAGCACCTTGACCTTCTCGCCGGTCTCATGCTCGGTCCACAGCGTCTTGCCGAGCCGGCCGCCATTATGGGCGATCACGCCCGAGGCGGCGGCGAGGATGTGCGGGGTGGAGCGGTAGTTCTGCTCGAGCCGGATCACCTTCGCGCCGGGAAAATCCTTTTCGAACTTGAGGATGTTCTCGACCTGCGCGCCGCGCCACGAATAGATCGACTGGTCGTCGTCGCCGACGCAGCAGATGTTCTTGCGCTCCTGCGCGAGCAGCCGGAGCCAGAGATACTGGACGCTGTTGGTGTCCTGATATTCGTCGACCATGATATATTTGAAGCGGCGCTGATAATCGGCGAGCACCGCGCGGTCGCGCTTGAGGATGACCAGCATGTGCAGCAGCAGGTCGCCGAAATCGCACGCGTTGAGCGCGATCAGGCGCGCCTGGTATTGCGCATAGAGATCCTTGCCGCGGCCATTGGCGTAGCGCTCGCTCTCGCCGGCATCGACATCGGCCGGGGTCAGGCCCTTGTTCTTCCACTCGTCGATCAGCCCGCCCAGCGCGCGCGCCGGCCAGCGTTTTTCGTCGAGGTCGTTGGCGGTGATCAGCTGCTTGATCAGGCGTTGCTGGTCGTCGGTGTCGAGGATGGTGAAATTGCTGTGCAGGCCGACCAGCTCGGCATGGCTGCGCAGCATCTTGGCGCCGATCGCGTGGAAGGTGCCGAGCCAGGGCATGCCCTCGACGACATCGCCGACGATGCGCCCGACGCGGTGGCGCATCTCGCGTGCGGCGCGGTTGGTGAAGGTGACGCTGAGAATCTCCCACGGCGCTGCCTTGCGCGTGAACAGCAGATGCGCGAGCCGCGCGGTCAGCGCCGCGGTCTTGCCCGTGCCGGCGCCGGCGAGCACCAGCACAGGCCCGTCGGTGGTCAACACCGCCTCGCGCTGCGGCGGATTGAGGCCGGCGAGATAGGGCGGCTCGTGCGGGGTTTCGGCGGGCAGGGTCATCGGTGAACAGGTAGGGAACGGCGGCGGCTGAGGCAACCGCGCTTGTGGTGGCGGCGCCGCGGTCTATGCTTCGCCCAGGGGAGAAGCACGATGACGGCCGCATCTGACGCACCACCGACGATCGCCGCATGGCATCACTATGTGACCGGGCGCGACCCGGCCGACCTCGACGCGCTGATCGACGAGGATTGCGTGTTCCAGTCGCCGGCGGTGCACACGCCGCAGATCGGCAAGGCGATCACGATGAAATATCTCCGCGCCGCGATGGAAGTGCTGGGCACGCCCGACTTTCATTATGTCGAAGAGTGGCATGGCGCGCGCTCGGCGGTGCTCGAATTCACGATGACGCTGGACGGCAAGGCGCTCAACGGCGTCGACATCATCCACTGGAACGACGCCGGGCGGATCACGAATTTCCGGGTGATGGTGCGGCCGGTCAAGGCGTTTATGGCGCTGATGCCGGCGATGGCGGCGGTGCTGGAACAGGCATGAGGGGCGGGGCAATGACACGAACCATGGGCATGCTGCTGGCGGCGACGATGCTGGTCGGCGCGGCGCCGGGCAAGGTCGACATGGTAGCGCGGATTTTGCCGCCGCCGGCTATGCCGGGCGTGGCGGTGAAGCCGTTCGCCAAGCTTGCCGGCGGCAAGGTCGCGCTGGTCCATGTGCGGGTGATCGACGGAACCGGGGCGCCGGCACAGGCCGATCGCACGCTGCTGATCGACGGTGGCCGGATCGCGGCGGTGCAGGCTGGCGGCGACGCGGTGCCGGCGGGTTATGTGACGATCGACGGAACGGGCAAGAGCGTGATGCCGGGCATCGTCGGGATGCACGACCATCAATATTATATCGCCCGCCCCAATCTCGACGCCGCTGGGCACAGCGAGCCGCCGCTGATGGTGCCGCAAATGGCCTTTTCCTCGCCGCGACTCTATCTCGCGGCGGGCGTCACGACGCTGCGCACCACCGGCAGCGTCGAGCCCTATAGCGACCTCAACATGAAGGCGGCGATCGACGCCGGCACGCTGCCGGGTCCGCATATGGACGTGACCGGGCCGTACCTCGAGGGAGCGGGCAGCCCGTTCCTGCAGATGCACCCGCTGCGCGATGCCGAGGACGCGCGGCGCACCGTGGCGTTTTGGGCCGATCAGGGCGTCACCTCGTTCAAGGCCTATATGAACATCACCCGCGCCGAACTCGCCGCGGCGATCGACGAGGCGCACAAGCGCGGGATCAAGGTGACGGGGCATCTCTGCTCGGTAAGTTATCCCGAGGCGGCGACGCTGGGAATCGACGATCTGGAGCACGGCTTCTGGGTCAATACCCAGCTCGACCCCGGCAAGGCGCCCGACCGCTGCTCGAAGGAAACGGGTGCCGCGACGCTCGCGGCGATGACCCCCGAAAGCGACGCGGCCAAGGCGCTGATCCGGCTGCTGGTCGAGCGGCACGTCGCGCTGACCTCGACGCTGCCGGTGTTCGAGGGTTCGTCGCCCCATTACCGCACGCTGCCGCCGCGCCAGCTTGCGTTGATGACCCCCGAGGCGCGCACCGACTATTTCTATGTCCGCACACTCGGCGCGACGCGACCGGCTGCGCGCGTCGCGCAGGGCGCGCAGCTATGGGCCAACGAATTGGCGCTGGAACACGCCTTCGTCGCGGCGGGCGGGTTGTTGCTTGCCGGGCCCGACCCGACCGGCGGCGGGCAAGTGCTGCCCGGCTTCGGCGACCAGCGCGCGATCGAGCTGCTGGTCGAGGCCGGCTTTTCGCCGCTCGAGGCGATCCGCATCGGCACGCTCAACGGCGCGACCTATCTCGGCCTCGCCGACCGCATCGGCACGATCGCGCCGGGCAAGAATGCCGACCTCGTGCTGGTCGACGGCGACCCTTCGACCACCATCGCCGACATCGAGCGCGTGGTGACGGTGTTCAAGGACGGTGTGGGCTATGATCCAGCGCCGCTGCTCGGGTCGGTGACGGGGCGCTACGGGCAATATTAGCGCGGAACGGTGGCAACATGAGCGGCATTTGACCCGCCATGTCATAAGACTGTCACGCTAGCACGCGAAGAACCGCGGGCCATGGCTACAACCATTATCACGCCCACCGATTCGGCGGCCGTGTCACCCCGCGAGCTCGGAATCCACCGGCCGCTTCCGCCCCTCACACGCTGGATTTTCCTCGCCTTTCTGATCGGTGGGCTGGGTTATGCCGCCGCCAGCATCCTGCTCGACACCGCGCAGGTCGGCGAGCAGATGGCGACGGGCGTGTTCCTGTTTCTCGGCCTGGCGCTGCTCATCGCGCTCGGCTTCGAGTTCGTGAACGGGTTTCACGACACCGCCAATGCCGTCGCGACGGTGATCTACACCAACTCGATGCCGCCGCATGTCGCGGTGGTGTGGTCAGGCTTCTTCAACTTTCTCGGCGTGATGCTGTCGAGCGGCGCGGTTGCCTATACGATCATCACGCTGCTGCCGGTCGACCTGATCCTGCATGTCGGCAGCGGGGCGGGCTTCGCGATGATCTTCGCGCTGCTGTTCGCGGCGATCCTGTGGAACCTCGCGACCTGGTATGTCGGGCTGCCCAATTCGTCGAGCCACGCGCTGATCGGGTCGATCCTCGGCGTCGGTTTCGCCAATCAGCTGATCTCGTCGAGCAAGGGCGGCACCTCTGGCGTCGACTGGTCGCAGGCCGAGAAAGTCCTCTCGTCGCTGCTGTTCAGCCCGTTATGCGGCTTTATCGGCGCGTTCGCGCTGCTGCTGCTGATGAAGGCCGTGCTGCGCAACCCCAAGCTTTATGACGAGCCGCACGGCAACACGCCGCCGCCGCACGGCATTCGCGCGCTGCTGATCGCGACCTGCACTGCGGTGTCGTTCTTCCACGGCAGCAATGACGGGCAGAAGGGCATGGGGCTGATCATGCTGATCCTGATCGGCTGCGCCCCCACCGCCTATGCGCTCAACCGCACCATGCCGGAGAGCGCGATGGCCAGCTTCGCCGCCAGCGCGAACGGCGCGGCGACGACCTTCACAGCGCATGCCGGCACGGCGGGCGGCGATCTCGGCACGGCGCGCGCAGTGCTGACCGAGGCGCTGCGCACGCATGAGGCGATGGCGCCGGCGGTGTATGGCGCGGTTGGGTCGCTGTCACGCGATCTCGGCCAGCGCATCAAGGGCTTTGGCGCGCTTAGCAAGGTGCCGGCGCGCGCCACACCAAACCTGCGCAACGACATGTATCTGGTGCTCGACACCACCAGGCTGATCACCAAGAACAAGGCTGCGGCGACGACCTTCTCGAAGCAGGAGCTGGCGGCGATCGGCACCTATCAGAAACAGCTCGAACAGGGCACGCGCTTCATTCCTTTGTGGGTGAAGATCGCGGTGGCAATCGCGCTGGGGCTGGGCACGATGGTCGGCTGGCGGCGCATCGTCGTCACGGTCGGCGAGCGGATCGGCAAGTCGCACATGACCTATGGCATGGGCGCCTCGGCCGAAATCGTCGCTGCGGTGACGATCATGACCGCCGATATCTTTGCGCTGCCGGTGTCGACGACGCACATCCTGTCGAGCGGTGTCGCCGGCGCCTCGGTGGCGAGCCGCGCCGGGCTGCAGGTCCGCACGATCACCAACATGGCGATGGCCTGGGTGCTGACGCTGCCGGCGGCGATGCTGCTGTCGGGTGGGCTTTACTGGGTGATGCTGCAGGCGATCCGGGTGTTCGGTATCGTCTGATACCAGCGGGCGAAAGGACTGACTCTGCGGGGATTCCCAAGAGGTTGATTTTCTGATTCGATGCGGAAGTGTTGGATTGGAGGCGGAGATGTCTGGGATCACGATTACGCGACT